>JAQBDO010000387.1:0-5179 GCA_032124375.1 Gammaproteobacteria bacterium | reverse complement strand
CTTCATTTCGATCGTGCCCTTATTGGGGTACTCCCACTTGTAAACGCCGTTTTCGATATAGCGTTTCACCACGGTAGGCCCACCAAAAAGCTTGAAGTGCAGCTTGTTGTCTTCCCAGACGGTGGTCGCATGCGACGAGCGCATGCAAAACGTCCATGGGCCGATGTCCCTTGGCCCAACATCGAAGGAAGATTTTGTTGAGGTATGGTCATGTATGATCCCGAGGGTCGTTATGACGACACGATCACCACATTGTTCAAAACGCTCCACATGATCGGGCAATTCGGGGCTAACGCTTTGCCACAGGCCGCGAAGATCTTGTGCGCCATCCGGTAAGGGTTCAGTACAGCCGCGCAAAATAGGTTGAGGATACTGTGTGTAACCGCAACCCGGTGTGTAGGCCCGGGGGATATCATTGGCCATCAGCCCTGAACCGTCGAGTTCGGGAAGTTCACAATAGTTCAGTTCACTGCCGTCGCTTGCAAACACCCAGGGCGGCGTGGTGTCGGCGGGGCGCGGATATAGCCACGCGGTAAGAAACAACAACACGGGTATTGACATCAGAACACTGATTGCAATGAGTATTTTTCGTAACATAATGTCGGGCCTTGGTAACTGTTAAGTAGGTGTCAATTCACCTGTCAATTCACCACGGAGGTGCCACCATCAACCGGAATAATCTGGCCCGTAATAAAGGCACCTGCCGGTGAAGCCAGCATAATAGCGACACCGGCAATATCGGTCGCTTTACCCCAGCGGCGCATGGGGATGGTTTGCAGCTCTTCTTCAAAGGCTTCCTGGTCGTTACTCAGAAACTCAGTCATTTTTGAATAGAAGCGGCCGGGGGCAATGGCATTGACGCGAATATGATCCCCGGCCAGTTCGGTTGAGAGTACACGGGTGAGCTGATGGATGGCTGCTTTGGATACTGCGTAACTAAAGTTATCGACCGCGTTGCCTACCATGCCGGCAACAGAGCCAATATTGATAATGCTGGTGGTGTTATCGGCGCTGGCGTTTGCTTTTAGGAGAGGGGCCAGAGCTTGAATCAGAAAGAAAGGGCTCTTGGCATTAACATTCATCGTCTTATCCCAGCCTTGCTCCGGGAACTGACCAAAAGGCGCGCCCCAACCGGCGCCGGCATTGTTCACCAGCACATCAATGTGTTGTTCACGGGACGTTAACTCGGAAACAAGATTCTGCAGGCCTTCAGAGGTCGCGACATCGCCGGGGATGGCAATGCATTCACCGTACTGGCTGAGTTCTTCCGCGGCGCTGATACAGGCATCGCGCTTGCGAGCCGTGATGTAAACGCGCTTGGCTCCGGCTTCCAGAAAGCCTTGCGCCATGTAGGAACCCAACCCACGACTGCCGCCGGTAACAACACAGATTTTGTCTTGCATGGAAAATAACGACTCGATCATCTCTCAGTCCTGTTACGGTTTACCACCGCCTGTTGATATATCAGCTAATCGCTGTTTGAAAACCTATACAGTACCTCGCCCTTATCAATCAGGACGAGGTCATTTTGGTGTGATTACCCGGTGAATGACATCAACAAAAATTCGGCGACAAGGGCGGGGGTGTCTTCACCTTCGATTTCCATAGATACGCCAAATGTTGTCAGGAAGCGGTTTTCGTCTTTTTGATCCACATTCTTGACTTCGCCCACCATGCGCACGCGCTTTCCAGATTTTACCGGGGCCAGAAAACGGACCTTGTCAAATCCGTAATTCATTCCCATGACCGTGTTTTCTGGCGTTATGCCGATTTTTTCTATCAAACCTGCCAGCAGGGACAGGGTAAGGAAACCATGAGCAATCGTGCCACCAAAGGGGGTCCCTTTGGCTTTGACTTCATCAACATGGATGAACTGATGATCTTCAGTACAGTCTGCAAAATCGTTAATACGCTGTTGTGAGAGTTCTATCCAATCGCTTGGCTCAAGTTTCATGCCGACTGCGTTGATCATTTCTTTCTTCGGTAAAATTTTCATTGCTCATCTCCTTGTGTTGGATTGTTAAAGCTTCAGTGAGCTTTACATAGTGGCATCACATGTGTCAGTATAATAACTGGCATTAATGGTGTCAATAAAGCCGGCTCGAATATTTTTTTTACTGATGTCCATAGAACTTGAATTATGAAGACCTGCAGATAGAAGGGAACAGCGATGATCGACTATAAAAAAGACGCAGAAATCCACCTGGTCACGTTGAATAACGACCAGAACACTATTTGCCCCGAATGGCAGGCGCGAATGTTGGAAATTCTCGACACCGTGGAAACGGATTGCGGTCAAGGCGCTGCACTTGTCCTCATTGGCGAGGGCAAGTTTTTCTGTAATGGGCTCAACCTCGAAGTGCTTATGCAATTGGGGGAGGACGAGATGGCGACCTTCTCCAGGCAGATGATGGAAATTCATCAGCGATTTTTGGTGTTAGCCTGTCCAACCGTGGCGGCGATGAATGGCCATGCTTTTGCCGGTGGTGCATTTATGGCTTTGTCCTGTGATTATCGCGTTATGCGTGAGGACCGCGGTTGGTTCAGTGTCTCTGAAGTGGATGTTGGTGTACCGATTCCCCCTGCCATGATGGGTATATTGGAGGGCAAGCTGACCCCCAATACAGCCAGGGACGCTTTGCTGACCGGCAAGCGTTACACCGCTGATGAGGCTATTGCTGCTGGCATTGCAGATGGCAAAGCGTCAGAGCAAGAGTTGCTGGCTCATGCGAAGGCGCTGGCAAGCCAGCTGGCAACTAAAGAGCCAGGTATTTTCAAAACACTGAAGCAGAGATGGTTCGGCTCAATGGCTAATGCCTTGTTAGAAGGGCTTTGATAGGCCGTTGTTTTCTCGTCCGCCTCCATGGCCCATCGGTATATAGGCGTTAATAGTGTCTCTATGTGTTATATTTGTGCCTGGAGGGGTAGTCAGACATCGAGAGGAAAAGTGTAGTGTCCAGTGAAAAAGCAGCAGATGGCAGGGTTATACGCGGAGAGCGTAACCGACAGACTCTGTTGGATGCTGCCTACGACCTTATCGAGGAAGGGAACCTGGCACCATCTGCCCAGGAAATAGCGCAGCGGGCCGGTGTGGGCCTGCGGGGGGTATTTCGTCATTTTGGGGACATGGAAGGCCTTCGTGCTGCTATAGACGAGCGAACAAGCGCACAAGGCGCAGCCCGATTTGCCGGGGGCAACCGCGAGGGCTCGTTCAGGGAGCGGCTTCTGCATGCCGTTGAGCAGCATGCCGCCGCCTATGAAGATAAGGGCAATTTTTTTCGTGCAATGCAGATCGACAGGTGGAATTCTGAGGTCTTGCGCAAGAGTTATGATCGGGATAATCATCGATTGCGTAAAGACCTTGAGGATTGGCTACCCGAGTTGAAGTCGTTATCACCTCATCGTCGTGAAGCAGTGGATATGGTCGCCTCCTTTGAAGCGTGGCAACGGCTCCGTGAGCACCAGCACCAGAGTGTCGAGGTCAGTATCGATATTGTCTACGATATGATTAAGACGCTTATGACTGCACCTTAAACAAGTGATAGCCAAAACTGGGGCAGGGCAGCTCTGTCGATAATTCTGTGTAACTGCCCCGATTGTGTTGCCTCTACTCCCCTGTTAATGAAAGATGAAGTCGGTTCATGCCTTTGATCCAGCGATCATAATCGGCAGTTTTACGTTGCATGTAGGTCTCCACCTCGGGGTGGGTCAAGATCAGGAAAGATTCTCGCTCCAGGCCCTCTATCACGATATCGGCCAATTCTTCAGGCTCCATCATGCCGTCACCTGCTGCTGCTTTCGTGGCGCTTGCGCCATCAGCTTCATCGTCTTGCACAGTCATGGCGGTTCGAACTGCCTGTGGGCAAAGCATTGAAACTTTGATGCCCTGGTGTGCATAAGTGAGGGCCAGCCACTCACCAAAACCAACGGCGGCATGTTTGCTAACACCGTAGGCGGCACCACCAATTTGATTCAGCAGGCCGGCGGCTGACGCGGTATTGAGAAAGTAGCCACCACCGCGTTCTGTCATGCGCGGTACCAGATGGCGAGCGGCGTACACATGTGACATCACGTTGATGTCCCAGCTCATTTGCCACTCCCGGTCAGGCGATTGTTCATTCAAGCCCATGCCAACACCGGCATTGCTGCAGAACAGGTCGATGGGGCCAATGTCGTTTTCTGTGTCTTCAATAACGCGCTTGATGTCTTCGTCACGAGAAACATCGGCTGTCATGGCGATACAGCCATTATCATCAGCGGTTTGCTGGGCGTTGGCGGCGTTAATATCGACGGCTACCACTTGTCTGGCGCCCTCACTGACAAACTTCTCCACCAGGGCCCGGCCTATGCCGCTACCGGCACCGGTGACGACAGCAATTTTGTCTTTTACCTTCATTGTCTTCAATCCCTTTTCTTGTCGCTCGTTTGTTAGTCTTCGAAGCTTTAATGCTTCAAGGCTTTACATAGTGGCACTATAAATGCCACAATGTGTTTTGTCTATAGCAAGTACAGCTGATCGACTCACCCGGCTTATTCGGATTTGTTGGGTTGGTTTGGCTCACCTTGCGAGAATTCATATAGAGGATGCTGCGTCATGGCTCTTTCAATCTGGGTGACAACATTACTGGTCTATGTGGTCTTTCGACTTTGGTACGACGGCCTGCGTAAGCCGCTGACGGCTAAGGAGGTTGAGGAATATACGCGGCTGTTTGAACAGCGTGATGATGCTGAAGGCGTGGATGTGGCTGTTATGCGCAAGTTTCTGGAGGAGGACGACGGTAAGGAATTCATCATGATGAACCTGCTTCAGTACAATCCCTCGCCGATGAAGCATCCCGACACGGGGTGTGACGCGCAGGCTGAGTCGATAATCCAGGAATATTTCAAGCCATTTATGGGGCAGGTGATACGCCGCGCGGGACATCCCGTGATTGCGGGTCGTGCTGTGGGTGGTTACCTGGATGCCTGGAACACACCGCCCGACCCTGGCTGGCACGGGGCGGGGCTGATTCGTTACCGCAGCCGTAGAGACATCATTGAACTGTCGCTGGCGAGCGCGAAATTCCAGGACCTGCACAAGTACAAGGTTGCCGCGTTGAAGCAGACAATCTCCTTTCCCACGCAGACTCAGATGGGCTTGTACGCCTCCCCGCGCGTGACGGTGGCCATGGCCCTGGCG
>JAQBDO010000386.1:0-3163 GCA_032124375.1 Gammaproteobacteria bacterium | reverse complement strand
CAAAAAAACCACCATGGGCAAGCCGATCCTGATGGGGCGCAAGACCTATGAATCAATCGGGCGACCACTGCCCGGGCGCACCAATATTGTGATTACCCGCGATAGCCGTTATCAGGCGGCAGGTTGTGTGGTGGTAAATTCGATTGATGCTGCAATGGAGGCCGCCGGGGAGCAGGATGAAATTATGGTCATCGGCGGTGCCGAGTTTTATCGCCAGGTGTTACCACACGCCAATACTATTTACCTGACGCGTATTCATGCAACGTTTGACGGCGATACTGCTTTTCCCGAATTGAAGGAAGCTGACTGGCGCGAGGTTGAACGTAGCGAGCAGGCGGCAGATGAAAAAAATCCGCATGACTGCAGTTTTATTCGACTCGATCGCGTTTGATCCTGCCCGCACTGCGGCGCTATAGAATCGCGCTGGCGTTGTTACCCCGGTATCTGTTGCCCTGCGCACGGCAGGCCAAACCATTGCGGTGCTGTATCAAGGCGCAATGCGGTGAGTTCGCCACCCCATAAACAGGCAGTATCCAGCGGGAAAATGCCGGCATCGTTGCGCCTGCCCAGTGTCGACCAATGGCCAAACACAATGTTCATATCCTTGTTTTTTCTGTCCGGTAGTTCGAACCACGGACGGTATTCCGGTGGTTGACTGCCCGGTGGCCCCTTGTATTCAAGTTCAAGACGGCCCTGGTCATCGCAGAAGCGCAGTCGCGTCAGGCAGTTTACCGTAAAACGCAAACGTTTCCAGCCGCTCAGGTCATCTGACCATTGACGGGGTTTGTTGCCGTACATGTGTTCGATAAAGTCGCTAAAGCGATCACCGCGCAAACAGCTCTCCACTTCCTGTGCGCAGCGTCGTGCGAGTGCCAGGTCCCACTGCGGTGGCAAGCCGGCGTGAATCATGGTGTAGCCAAGTGTGTCGTCGTGGTGCAGCAGAGGTTGCTGTCGTAACCAGTTAATCAGTGCGTCACGATCCGGTGCGCACAGGATGGCATCGAGTGTGTGATCATCGCCGCTAATCGGATAGCCATGGGCGGCGGCGATTAAATGCAGGTCGTGATTGCCAAGTACACTGACCGCGCGGTTACCCAGATCCTTGATGAAGCGCAGTGTCTCCAGCGACTTCGGTCCCCTGTTTACCAGGTCACCGGCGAACCACAGTCGGTCTTGTCGCGGATTGAAATGGATCAGTCTGAGCAGTGACTGCAATTCATCAAAGCAGCCCTGAACATCGCCGATGGCGTAGACAGCCATATTGCCGTGATGGAGTTAGTGCAGTGTTCGCGGGATGGCGAGCGTAAAGGCGGGTATTTCTGCATCAAATTCATCGCCGGTATCGGTAACCATCTGATAGGTGCCCTGCATACTGCCAACAGGTGTGGTAATCATTGCACCGCTGGTGTACTGAAAACCTTCACCGGGTTTCAGATGCGGTTGCTCACCGACTACGCCTTCGCCTTTTACTTCCTGAATGTTGCCGTTGGCATCAGTGATCAGCCAGTGACGCGACAACAGCTGAGCCGGTTCGCCACCTTCATTACGAATGGTGATGGTGTAGGAAAACACATAACGCTCGCTGTCCGGTTCCGACTGTCCTTCTACATAGTCAGTTTCGACCTCGACAGTGATGTGGTGTTCTTTTTGCGTGTCCGTTGTCATGGCTGTAAGTTTGCCAGATTTTCAGGTGCCAGGCATAGCCTTTCCGCTCTTGAGTGACAAAATAATGACTGTATTTTTACGGATTTCCCGGGTTATTTCTCCTTCAGCAGTCAAACGCTTCCCTGTTTTATGTCTATAGTTATCGCAGCAAGTGTGGTGAAAAAATAACGGGCCCGGAGGGTGTCATGTATCTCATAAGCAAGGAAAACGGCGATTTGGTGGAAGTGCTCGATATTTCAGCGTTGGTGGATCCCTGCCGGGACGAAATGCCCGGCCGGCGGCAGTTGAGTGGAGAAAGGCAGGTCGCGGGTGTCTTCAAAAAGGCCGCTTTGACATTTCGATCGGGCGGGGCGTTGCCGCAGTGCTGGCTGAACCCTGAACATTTTAAGTAACTAACTGTAAAAAATAGAAAATATGACGATTCCTGGCTGGCTATAGTCGCCGGAGGGTGTCTTTTCGTTTGCGGCGGGGGTATAGGGGAAGTACCGGAAATGTGACCTGTTGACCGGAAATCCGCGTCGGAATTGTCCATTATTAATGCCAATCCAGCTAGTTACGCGTGCACACGGCACCCGATCGCAAGTCCTGATTGAAGAGGTCGTCATGTTGAAAAAGAAACGTAATATCCACAAACCAGACCCGTTGATGCTGGTTACCCTGCTGGTGGGCCTGGGTGTGTTTATGACGACTGCCGTGGATGCCAGTGAGAGTTTCTTCAGTAACCCGAACCTGCCGGATTTAATTAATGGTCATATTACACTGACCGAAGTAGGCCACCAGGGCGCCGGCATTCACATGTCCTTCCAGACCCCCGCCACCGCATTCGTGAATAGTCAGTCTGTAAATCGGGATGCCGGCCAGAATAAACCTGTAGCAGATGTCTTCCTGTCAGTACGCATTCCCTGGTAAGAAGTCCCCCGCATGCTGTATCCGGCAAGGCGTTGTTACTGCCTCAATCTGATAAAGACGAATATGATTGTCACGGAAGCACACTGAAGAATAAATGCCATAAAATACTTTTTTCCGTGTCATTCCGTGTGCTTTCGTGGCGATTAAGTAAATTTGGTGCTTAGTTTAATATAGTTCTGCATACGTTATTGTCAGGTTGAAAGAGCACCTGGTAAACAGATTAACGACCTGTCATCCTCCTGGAAATCGATAATCCCCATCATCAAAGCTTGCCCTGACGGGCATGCGACGTCACTGTTTATTGCATCGCCGTATATAGCATCATACGATGCGCCATGTAGACGCTAATCGTTTTTAAAACAGGCAAATAACAGATGACAGATTCACTGCAACCTGATTCATCCTCGGCGGTACCGTTCCTGGCGGCAGTTGACCTCGGTTCAAACAGTTTTCATCTGAAGGTGGTGCGAGTCTCGGGTGATGAACTTGAGGTCATTGATCGCATCCGTGAGATGGTCAGGCTGGCGTCGGGGCTTGATGAGAATGTGAACCTTACGGAGGAGGCGATGGACCGGGCGCTGCAATGCCT
>JAQBDO010000385.1:0-9489 GCA_032124375.1 Gammaproteobacteria bacterium | reverse complement strand
TTCCTCAGCCGCGCGCCTGATAGTGATGTGGTAGACCGTATCGCGATAGCGGTAGTGAATTTTGTATGACTCCCAATGGTCGGGGATACACGGTGCAATGCGCAGATGGTCTACTTCCAGTTGCACGCCCAGCAGTGTCTCCACTGTCAGCCGGTACATCCAGCCCGCCGCCCCGGTATACCAGGTCCAGCCGCCCCGGCCCGTATGTGGCGGCGCCGCGTAAATATCCGCACTCATGACGTACGGCTCAACCCTGTAACGTTCGATGTCATCCGGCTGACTACCATGATTGACGGGGTTGAGCATGTTGAACAATTCCCAGGCCCTGTCCCTGTCACCCAGCATGGCAAACGCCATCGTGGCCCAGATCGCGGCATGGGTATACTGGCCACCGTTCTCCCGGACGCCGGGCACGTAGCCCTTGATGTAACCGGGCTCAAGGTCCGATGTATCGAAGGGCGGATCAAACAGTTGTATTAACTGCGTATCACGCCGCACCAGACGCTTGTCCACTGCCGCCATCGCCTGACGGGCCCGCACGGGATCACCAGCGCCCGAAATCACCGCCCAACTCTGACTGATCGAATCGATCTGGCATTCGTCATTGTCGGCAGAACCCAGCGGTGTGCCATCGTCGAACCAGGCCCGTCGATACCAGTCGCCATCCCAGGCATGGGCCTCGATATTGCTGCCGAGCAGCGCCGCCTGCGCGCTGCAGACTTCCGCAAAGGCCTCATCACCATGACCACGAGCCAGGTCGGCAAACTGCTGCAGGTTCTGGTATAAAAACCACGCCAGCCAAACGCTCTCGCCCTTGCCATCACGACCGACGAGATTCATACCATCGTTCCAGTCACCACAGCCCATCAGTGGTAATTCATGTGCGCCAAAGCGTAAACCATGTTTGATGGCACGCACGCAATGCTCATACAGGCTTGCCACTTCAGCCGAACGTTGCGGCTGGTCGTAATAAGCCTCCTCTTCCGGGTTCAGCTCGCGGCCCTCCAGAAAATGCAATTGCTCGTCGAGCACAGCGGTATCGCCGGTCGCCAGCACATAACGACAGGTTGCATACGGCAGCCACAGATAGTCATCGGAGAAATGGGTGCGCACGCCCTGGCCGTTGGGCGGATGCCACCAGTGCTGCACGTCACCCCGGAGAAACTGGCGCCCGGCGCAACGCAGCAACTGCTCACGGGCGAGCCACGGTGTCGCATGGATCAGCGCCATGGTGTCCTGCAATTGATCGCGGAAACCGTAGGCACCACCGGACTGATAATAACCACTACGACCCCAGAGTCTGCAGGAAAGTGTCTGATAGACCAGCCAGCCGTTGGCTAATACGTTCAACGCCGGGTCCGGGGTTACTACATTCACCGCACCCAGGGTGTGATTCCAGTATTCCCACACGTCGTCCAATGCCTGCCGTGCGCCAGCCGGTCCAGCGAAACGCCGAATGAAATCCTGCGCTTCGTCGCTGTTGCCGGCTGCGCCAAAGATGAAGACGATTTCGCGTTCCTGGCCGTCGGCCAGTTCAATCTGGGATTGTATCGCGGCACACGGGTCCAGCCCTGCACCGGTCTTGCCTGACAGACGCGTGCGGCGCAGCGCCGCCGGATTAACGAGTGAACCGTTCCGGCCAATGAACTCGGTACGGTTGCCGGTCACCGAACCTACCGGATCGCCAGGCTGTTTATTACTGACATGGGCGAAGACAACCCGATTGGCGCATTCACTACCGTAGGCATTGCGCGCAAACAGGGCACCGCTGTGTGGATCGGTTTCAGTCACGATGTGCATCAGATTCGCGTGACGCCACTCACCAAGCACCAGTTCCCAATAACCGGTCAGCGACAAACGACGTGAACGCCCGGAATGGTTACGCAGCTTGACCACCACAAATTTCACCGGCGCGTCCATGGCGACGTAGGTATACATCTCCGAGGAGATGCCGGCCTGAAAATGCTCAAACACACTGTAGCCAAAACCGTGTCGGCAGACATAGCCGGATTGGCCGCAGGCAGGCAACGGTGTTGGCGACCAGAATTCCGCCGTCTGTTCGTCACGGATGTAGAGGGCTTCACCGCTGCTGTCGCTGAGCGGGTCATTGTGCCAGGGGGTGAGCCGGAACTCGTGGGCGTTTTCCACCCAGGTATAAGCGCTGCCGCTTTCGCTGACGACGGTGCCAATATGCGGGCTGGCAATGACATTGACCCACGGTGCCGGTGTCGTCTGCCCCGGCTCGAGCGTGACGACGTATTCATGCCCGTCGGGTGTGAAGCCACCCAGGCCATTACAGAAAATACGTTCACGCGTGGTCAGCGCGTGCAGCGTTTCAGGCAGCGCTGCACCTTCCACTGGCAGCAGCTGCTTCGGCATATGCTCTACCGGAATGCGGCGTTGCACTTGTTCCGCCAGGGTCTCGGCAGTATCGGTCAGCACGACGCGGGCAACCGTCTGGAACAGAACCCGGTCCTCCTCGGACAGCTCTTCGGAACGGCGCAGAAAGACCCCGCCCGGTTTGTCGACCATGTGCGCCTCGGGACCGCTGTTGATCATCCCCATGATCTGATCCTGCAGTACTGCCCGGTAACCTGAGAAATCCTCGTTAATGATCAGCAGATCGGTAATCAACCCTTTCATGCGCCAATAGGCATGGGCGTGCAACACTTGTTTTGCCAGCTCAATGCGGTCCCGATCACCGATGCGTAACAGGATAACAGGCAGATCGCCCGAGATGGCAAAACGCCACAACCCGGACTGACCCAACTGGTTGCGTGCAATAATGCTGGGCGCGGCGCGGCGCAGGCCATTGCTGTAAATAACCGAGGTCGCCAGGCGACCAAAGACCTGGGCATCGGCTTCGCTGGCGTTAAGATGGCGCAGCACCTCCTGGCTCTGGAACCATGCCATTTCAAAGGCACGTTCAACGATGTGGCGGTCGCCATATTTTTCAATCAGCGCCAATGCCGCCTCGCGCGTTTCTACCACACCGGTGATGATTTGTACGCTCGCGGATGCATCGCCTGCCAGGGTAATGGTGCTGCGGATCGCCGCGACGGGATCGAGTACCGGGCCCTCCGTGTTAGACAGGTGAATCGCCGACTGCCCTGCCGGCTGCTCCGATAATGGGGAGTCCTCGTCACTGCTGTGCAGCGCTACCGGGTTGGCCGTGGTGCGACCCCGACCGATGAATTTTGCCCGGTCAGTCTCGTAAGACGGCGAGTCGATCAACGCATCGGTCGCTGCCAACAGGTGAAACATCCACGGCACCTGTTCTCCCGGTGTACGCGGTCGGCGGGTACAGAGGATCGCCTGCTGTGCAGGCAGGATTTCAGTTTGTACGAACAGGTTGCTGAAGGCACGATGCGCCAGGTCGGCATTCAGAGGCGCTAACACCACCTCTATATAACTGGTCACTTCGATACGACGGGTATCCGCCGACTGGTTGGTGAGTGTGACCCGGCGAATCTCGACATCGTCTTCCGGTGACACGCTGATCTCGGTGTGCGTTTCGATGGCCTCATCACGGCGCCGGTATTCAGCGCGTGCCTGCACGAAGATCGCCTCGTAGTGATCGGCCTTGCGCAGTGTCGGTTGATAGGTATTCGACCAATAGCGTCCTGTGTCGCAATCGCGCAGGTAAATGAAAGAACCCCAACTATCACACGTGACGTCCTCGCGCCAGCGACTAACGGCCAGGTCAAGCCAGCGGCTGTAACCGCCACCGGTATGGGTCGCCATGACGTGGTAGCGGCCATTGGATAACAGGTGAACTTCCGGTATCGGTGTGTTCGGGTCGGTAAACACGCGCATGATCGCGCCAGCATCCTCGGCGGGTGGGCGCGCCGCGGCACTGACTTCGGCCGCGTGCGGGTGCAAGGTCGCGCCTTTCTTCGGTACCCGCTCCTGTAGTAACAATTGTGTCGCCTGGACAAAGGGATCCGACATGAAACGTCGCTGCATCGGCCGATCGAGCAATACATGCTCCAGAGACAACAGGCTCATGCCCTGATGATGTGCCATGAAACTGCGCACGACGGCGTGATTTTTACCCCGCGGCACGCGCGATGGCGTGTAATCGATCGCCTCATAGAAGCCATAGGCACCGAGGAACCCCTCCGCAGCAAGCCGCTGCAAATTGCGACAGGCCTCCAACGGCGTCACCATCAGCGCCAGCGCACTGGCGTAAGGCGCAATCACCAGGTCGTCTCCCAGGCCGCGTTTGAAACCCAGCCCGGGAACACCGAAGGCCCGATACTGGTAGACCTGGTGCATATCGGTGGCGTTATAACAGGACTCGGAAATGCCCCAGGGCACGGCACGTTGTCGGCCGTATTCGATCTGGCGCGAGACGGCGGCTTTGCAGGTCTGATCCAGTAAGGTGTTGTCGAAACTGGGCATGACCAACTGTGGCATGAGGTACTCGAACATCGAACCGCTCCACGAAATCAGGCTGATGTGGCCACCATGACTGGTGAGCAGACGGCCGAGTGCAAACCAGTGCTTCTGTGGCACCTGTCCCTGCGCGATGAGCAGGAAACTGGCCAGGCGCGCTTCGGATGCCAGCAGGTCGTAGCAGGTCGGATCGCGACGGCGTTCGCCGACGTCGTAACCGATAGCCAGCAAACTGCTCGACGTATCGTAGAGAAATTCAAAATCCATCTGCGCCAGCTCGCGGCTGCGATCGATCAAATCATCGATAATTCTGAGTCTCTCCACCGCCGCTTTATAACGCGATCCTGCCGTTACCACGGCAGTGCCATCGGTCTGTGCTCTGGCTAGTTCCGCCAGTGTCGGGATGTTGCTGAAATGGCGTAGCTCGGGCACCAGCAAGTGAAGATCATCACGCAGTGCACAGGATTGCCGGTCAAAGGCCTGCGCCCAGTAATACAGTTCGCCATCGATATCAATGTCAGCGGGCAGCCATGCAACCAGGCTCCCGCCTGTACGGTGCAGCTCTTGCAGCAAGTGATCGGCATCAGCCAGTGTCTGTGGCTGCGCGTTTCCTGTCACGACAGCTTTTGATCCCGCTACCGGCATTACGAGCGAGTCTAATGTGTTTTGCAGCACCTTGATCTTATGCGCGAGATCCGGGGTGGGTAATGCGGGCACGTGTTCGGCCAGTACCTGCAAGGTGTCTTGCAGTCCCTGGAACATGTTTGCTGGCAGCACCGGCTGATCTTTCAATTCGAGTAGTCCCGCCTGCAGGGTGAGCAGGCTACCCGCCAGATTGCCGCTGTCCACCGATGAGACGTATTGCGGGTGTAGCGGTTGCAGTGTGCGCGTGTCGTACCAGTTGTAAAAATGGCCACGGTAGCGCTCCAGCTTTTCCATCGCCGCGAGCGTATTCTCGGTACGCTGCAGAAATTCTCCGGCGCAAATGTAGCCGAAATCATACGCCGCCTGATTCGCCAGCAGCGCCATACCGATGTTGGTCGGCGAGGTACGCGAGGCAAGGGTCGGTGTCGGATATTCCTGGAAGTTATCGGGCGGCAGCCAGTTGTCCTGTGGCCCGACGAACGACGCGAAGAAGCGCCAGGTGCGACGGGCCGATGTCCGCAAGAACGCCCGTTGTGCAGAGCTCAGGTCCGGTTGCGGGGAGACCAGCGGCAAGCTGATCCACCAAACGATGACGGGCGACACCAGCCACAGTAACAAGACCGGCGCGCAGAACAGCCATTCCGCCGGATGGGTATGCCACACGCCCAATGCAAGTGCCAGCGCCACGAGCGGCGCGACCCACATCTCCATCAGACACTCGGCCAGCGTACGGCGCGCGTTGCGACGCGTATAGGATCGCATATGCCAGAGCAACAGGCCGCGTTGCGTAAATAGCATGCGTATACCCGAGTGCAGGATTGCATCCAGACAAATCAGCGTGTCATAGGGCAAAAGGACGAAGCTCAGCAGGGCGATCAGCATTGAGCGGCCCAGTGTTTTCCCGGTGAGGATCAGGTGCACCTGCCAATCACGATCTTCAGGCCGACGCACGAGTTCGATCACGGTGGTCAGCGTGGTGGGCAAGAGCACCACCCCCACGACCAGCAGGGTCCAGATCCACGCGGGTCCCGGACCAAATAGCCAGCCACCCGCCAGCAAGGCCAACAGCGCCGGTGACACCAGACTGCGGCGCAGGTTGTCGATAATTTTCCATAGCGACAGGGCGGACAGCGGGTTCGTTTGTCGCTTCGCCTCTGAGCTGTTTACCCCTGTTGAACCGGGCGGTCCGGGCACGCGCGGCAACAGCCAGCCGGCCAGCTGCCAGTCGCCGCGAATCCAGCGATGGCGACGGCTGGCCTCGATGACATAACTGGCCGGGTGTTCTTCAATGAGGTCGACATCGGTCACCAGTGCCGAACGCGCATAGCCGCTTTCCAGCAGGTCGTGACTGAGTATGAGGTTCTCCGGAAAGCGTCCATCGACGGCCTGACGAAAGGCGTCCACATCGTAGATACCCTTGCCGATGAACGAGCCCTCGCCAAAAATATCCTGGTAGACATCCGAGACCTCGCGCGTGTAGGGATCGATGCCCGTCTCTCCGGCAAACAATTTGCTAAAGCGGGAGCGGCTTGCACTGGTCAGGCTGATCGAGGCACGTGGCTGCAGAATCGCATAACCTTCAACGATGCGGCCCTTGTCGGCATCGTACACCGGGCGATTGAGCGGGTGAGCAATGTTGCCTATCAATGCGCGGGCCGCATCACGGGGCAATTGCGTGTCAGTATCCAGGGTGATGACATACTGGATGGTGCCGAGGATGGATTGGTCACCGACGATATCCGAGAATGCTGTTTGTGCCTCTCCCCTGAGCAGGGCATTGAACTGCTCCAGTTTGCCGCGCTTGCGTTCATAACCCATCCACACCCGTTCGTATTGATTCCACAGCCGGGGTCGATGAAACAGATAGAAAATACACGGACGGTCCTCGCGGTAGGTCTTGTTGAGCGCCTCGACAGCGGCGCGCGCGTGGGCGAGCAGCGCGTCATCCTCGGGCAAGGTTTGCTCCGCTGCATCACGGAAATCCGTCAGCAAGGCGAAGGACAGATTGGCATCGCGATTGCCGAGATAGCGGATCTCCAGGGCTTCGAGCAGGTCATCTGTTTCCTGCGGACTGCCGAGTAAGGTGGGGACGATTACCATGGTGCGGTGAATATCTGGAATGCCCCGTGAAAAATCCAGCCGGGGTAATGCACGCGGGGGCAAGACAAGCGTGACGAACAGATTTACCAGTGGCACCGCCAGCGCCGAGGCGCCGATGATGCCGGTGATCATAAAATACCAGCTACGCCAGTCAGCCGGCGCAAAGCCGCCGAAAGGTAAAAGCACCACCAATGTTGCCAGTGCGGTAAGTAACAGGATGGGGCCGAGGTAAAGGAACAAACGAAAACGTCGGCACGCCCGGATGACCCGTTTGTCCCACGCCAAATGACAGCCAACCGCACGTTCCAGATTTTGTCGTCCGTGATCAATCAGGTAATATCCGACATGCGCGTGGCGGTCATTGTGACTCGTTTGCCCTGCCGCCGTCTGTGCAAGAATAATGGCCTCGCGTGCCACCGCCAACTCACTGCACGAACTCGCCTTCGCCACATCTTCGATGACATGTCGGTAGCGGTCGCGGCTGGCGAAATCCTGGCTGGCATGCATCCCCGCCGGGTCTTCACGCAATATCTGCTCAACGACACTCAGCGACTCGACGTAATCCCTCCAGTCCATGATGCCGATGAAGCGCAGACTACTGATGCTGTTGGCAATGGATAACTGGTTGGTTACAGCCATGCGGTCGGCTGCTGCCGATAACTGCGCTGCAGTCACCCCCTGGTCGAGTAGTTTTTGCTCGACCCAGGTTTGCACGAACGCCAGCGCGGAGCCCTGAGCCTGGAGCCGGTCGTAAAATTCCTCCACAAACGGTGCCGTCAAGGGCACATCGGCATTGGCAAACTCGGCCAGCAACTGGATAAGCTGCTTCGGTTCACTTTCGGCCGTCGCGAGCATGCGGTCTGCCCAACTGATGGCAGCGTCGAGCTCCTCGCGCCGACGGGCGATGCGCAAGCCAACGCGACGCAGGTTTTCCAGCAGCGCGAGCTGTAGCATGATCGGAAATGCCCACAATTCGCCGAGCCTTAAGGGTTCAACAGTCTGGTAGGCGGCAATGAACTGGGTGGTGTTGTCGTCATCGACACGGCCGTCCATGTGCGAGATCAGCTCAAGCGCCAGGTCATAGATGCGGGGAAAACCGGCTGATGGCCCATCAGCCAGTCGCGGCAACTGCCGGCTGTAGCCGCGCGGCAGATGCCGACGCGCCAGCCCGATCTGCTGTTCGATGAGATAAAAATTGTCGAGCAACCAGGCCTCTGCCGGCGCGATCCGTTGTCCCGGCGTAGCAGCGGCTGTGACGATGTCGTATGCCGCCAGCAGAACGCGCTCATTATCCGCCAGGCGGGGTAGCAACCTGTCCGGCCCCGGACGCGGATCGATATTATACTGGCCAGCCAGCGCTACCGCGTGGCGCTTCAGTTGCTCGATGCTGAGCAACTCCGAGCGCAGCAACTCGGTATCCTGGTCATAACGCAGCCCATTGCGGGTGCGCGCCGAGACAACTCTCTCTCTAATGACCATGAATTTCTACTCGCTTAAACCCGGAGTGAGCAGCGCGACAGTGCGCCACCCGCTATCGAGGAAATGGCTGATGCCGGAAATACCAGGGGACGTATGAGGATGCCGCACAAGTGTTCATACAAATCGCCTGCCGTGTCCGCAACAACCATCAAGTATTGAAGATCACGACAGCCGCTGCGAATAACACCGCAAGGCCAGGGCCAGCCCCTCATGTATCTCATGAACAAGGCTATCGGTGTGACAGCTGCTGCAGAGGCAATACAGACCATTGAGCACTGCCATTGCAGCGCTCAATGGCATCATTGACGTAACTGGCGCCGGTACCCGGACAGCTGCGCGCGGGGTTCACCGTTCAGCCGACACTTCTGTCGCCTGATCAAATTTAACGAACTCCGTGCTCGCCGAGTCCATCCCTGGATGCCTTCCTGGACTTCTTGGCGGCCTTCTTTTCTTTCGGCGTCAGGATCGCTTTCTTCTTATCTTCCTTGTTACTTTTTTGTTCTTTCGACATAACATTTCTCCAGATAGTTGATAGATAATTTTCAAGCCGACTACCGCCATACCCCGGCGACTGTGCTGATCGGTATGGTCACAGCTGTCTGATCCCTCGAGGCAGAGTATAGGCCGAATTCACGCTATTTTCTCTGGAACTCGCAGCCATCAAGCAATCGTTGCCACTGCTTTCCAGTCTGATCCATGCCGGAATCTTGCCTGCATTGAACTCGCTGACCTGAATGGACCTCGATCACCAGACCTTTCCCCAGCCAACGCCTGCCTCCAGGCGAATCGCTACCCGGTTACCCTTCAAGGCGGTAGACCATGCCGAAACGGATTTGCTCCTGCAGGGGCATCGACTCGGGTGGCAGT
>JAQBDO010000384.1:0-3420 GCA_032124375.1 Gammaproteobacteria bacterium | reverse complement strand
GACTGGTTCAAACTCAGTTTTCTCGATCTTCGTGAGGATATAAAGGATGTGCAGGAGGCCGGCAAGCAGGGTCTGATGGTCTACTTTGGTCAAAAGTACTGCGCCTATTGCAAACAGTTTCTGGAAACAGACCTCAGTGCTGAAGATATTCAGGCGTATGCGCGTGATCACTTTGACGTGATCGGGCTGGATATCCACGGTGATCGAACCGTGACTGATCTGCAGGGCGTTGAGCTGACTGAAAGCGCCCTGGCTGTGCGTGACAAGACCAATTTCACGCCTGCGGTCATTTTTTATAACGCCGACGGTGTGGAGGTGTTGCGGTTAAGAGGATATTACCCGCCGTATCGATTCCGTGCTGCGCTGGAGTATGTGACGGATGCGCATTACAAGGATGAGAATTTCAGGCAATACCTGGCGCGTGCAGATGTCCCACTGGTATTCGATCCCGGTGACCTGAGCGAAGAGACGGTGTTCATGCAAGGGCCGTATATGCAGGATCGGAGTGTGATCCCGGGCGATCGTCCGCTGGCGGTGTTCTTCGAGCAGGGTAACTGTCATGCCTGTGATGTGTTGCACACCGGCCCCATGCGTGACCCTGAAATTATGGCCCGTTTTGAACAGCTGGAAAACATACAGCTCTCGTTCTGGTCAGATACCCCGGTCATTACACCGGCGGGCGAACGGTTGACGGCCAGGCAGTGGGGGGAAAAGCTGGGGCTGTTTTATACGCCCACGTTGATATTCTTCGACAACGATGGCACTGAGATTATGCGCGTTGATTCGGTGGTACAGTTCTATCGCTTGCGTAATGTACTGGACTACATATTGTCAGGTGGTTATCGGGAATATCCCACCTTCCAGCGCTGGCGTGCCTCGCGCAGTCCCAGGCTGACGGAATAAGGACGAAGCTCGCTGGAGTGATCAGTTCTCCTGCCAGCGCCTGAAGATCAGGGTCGCATTGGTACCGCCGAAACCAAAACTGTTGGACATCATGATGTTGGTGCCGGCATTGTCAATGCGTTCACGAATAATCGGGAAGCCTTCGCCGGCCGGATCCAGCTCATTAATATTGGCTGAAGCACAAAGGAAATCGCCCTGCATCATCAGTAATGTGTAAATGGCCTCGTGGACGCCTGCAGCGCCCAGAGAATGGCCGGACAGCGATTTCGTTGAGTTGATCTTCGGGATGTTGTCGCCAAACACGTTACGCACTGCTTCCAGTTCCCGCATATCGCCGACCGGTGTGCTGGTGCCGTGTGCATTGATATAGTCGATGGGCTCGTCGACAGTGGACATAGCCTGTTGCATGCAGCGTACAGCACCTTCTCCGGATGGTTGCACCATGTCATAACCGTCAGACGTCGCGCCATATCCAACGATTTCAGCGTAAATTTTTGCGCCACGTGCTTTGGCGTGTTCCAGTTCTTCCAGCACCAGCATACCGCCACCGCCGGCAATAACAAAACCATCCCGGTTTGCATCATAGGGACGTGAAGCCGTTTCAGGAGCGTCGTTGTATTTTGATGACAGGGCGCCCATGGCATCGAACATCAATGTCAGCGACCAGTGCAGTTCCTCGCCGCCGCCGGCAAAGACGATATCCTGTTTTCCAAACTGAATCAGCTCGTAGCCGTTGCCAATGCAGTGAGCGCTGGTAGAGCAGGCCGAGCTGATAGAGTAGTTCACACCGAGAATCTTGAACGGTGTCGCCAGGCAGGCGGAATTGGTGCTCGACATGGTGCGCGGGACCATATACGGACCCACGCGACGCAGGCCTTTCTCGCGCAGGGTGTCGACTGCCAGGGTAACATTTTCGGTCGATGCACCGCCGGAACCGGCAATCAATCCGCTGCGGACATTGGATACCATGTCATCACCAAGGCCTGAATCTTCAACGGCCTCTTTCATGGCAATGTAGTTGTAGGCAGCGCTATTACCCATGAAGCGGCGCAGTTTTCGATCAATCAGCGATTCAACGTCAATGTTGACGGTACCCGCTACCTGGCTGCGAAAGCCGAGTTCCTTGTATTCCGGGATGTACTCAATTCCGGATGTCCCTGTTTTCAGGGCATCAGTTACTTCCTGCTGGTTGTTCCCGATACTGGAAACAACGCCTAGTCCGGTAATAACGACACGACGCATAATGATCTTCCTAGAAATTCGATGTTGAGGTAAACAGGCCTACGCGTAATCCGGTGGCATGATAGATTTCACGGCCATCAACTTCCATGATGCCATCGGCAATACCCATATTGAGTTTGCGCTGGATAACACGCTTCATATCAATGCGGTAGGTGATCAGCTTGTTTTCGGGTGTCACCTGGCCACTGAACTTGACCTCACCGGAACCCAGGGCGCGACCGCGTCCGGGACTACCGGCCCAGCCCAGGTAGAATCCTACCAGTTGCCACATGGCATCCAGTCCGAGACAGCCCGGCATCACCGGATCGCCGACAAAGTGACAGCCAAAAAACCACAAGTCCGGTTTGACATCGAGTTCGGCAATAATGTGTCCTTTGCCATGCACGCCGCCCTCGTTGCTGATGTTGGTAATCCGGTCACACATCAACATGGGTGGTAACGGCAGTTGTGCATTGCCCTCGCCGAACATTCTTGCGTTTCCGCAATCAAGCAGTTCCTCGTAGGAGTAACTGTTTTTTCTTTCCGATGTGGTGTTGCTGTCAGCCTGTATTGTGTTTGTCATTGAGTAGCTTGTGCCTGTCTGGGTTGTAGCGCGGTATTCTAATCTACTTTGTGGTGACTCTGCACACGTGCATGAATGCCGGCTATGTATTACACACTATGGAGGTTGTCGAAAAAGTCCCTTTTTAGGTCAGGTTAGCGCTAGCGTAACCCGACAAGCAGTTGAAATTGCTGGGTTACGCTGTGCTAACCCAACCTGCATTATTGCTTTTGCAACACCCTGCTGGGGGCGTGGTGATTTTGGCTGGATCGCAGCCGCCGCAGAATAAAAGCAGCTAGCTGGAATTATCTGCGGGTCAGTCACGAAAGTTTGTTGCTTGCAGGGGGAATTGCAAGCCAAAATCATTCAACTTACTGATTATATTCTGTAAATCGTCTTTGTTATGGCGGTTGCACGCCCCCGGTCACCCTGGAGGCTACTCTGAACCTTGAGTTTTGTTGCCTTGATGCCCTTTACCAGCTTTCTTGCCGAATCCTGATCTATGCCTTGCTGCACGGTTATTGTCAGGGGGCCTTGTTAATGGTGATTTCTGTTTTTTCCTTCGGAGAGTGCGGCAATATCAATGCGGCGCCCGGCCATTTTTTATGTGCAGGATATCCGCTACCTGTCTGATCTGGAAATCATTGTCAGCATGTACCGTTAACACGGCATCCCTGTGTGTTACGTGGGTGTTGGTGCCCTTGAAATCAAACCGGTTAGCTACCTCACGGTTG
>JAQBDO010000383.1:0-14593 GCA_032124375.1 Gammaproteobacteria bacterium | reverse complement strand
CGTCTGTTGTGAAGTACGCGACAGCCGGTGACGAGGATGCCAACATTTTCCAGCTTCGCGGGCAGGTCGATTTCTAGGTTAACAAGGGCTGGTTACGTATTTGAATATGTAGCCAGTCCCTTTTGAGTTCGTTAGACAGGTAACAGGCAGATAATTGGTTTCAGTATACAATGCATAAAACTATCCGGATAACGAACTGGCAGGGTAATTATTCACCACAGCGGTGCGCGGGTACGCAGAAGCTATTGGTTACCCTGTTTGAAGGGTAGCATACCCATCAGTCCGTAGAATGTGGTGAATAGTTAACTAACAGGAAAAGTTATAAGCAGCGTTCGCGGGTTTATTTCCCTGCAAGCGGCTGGGTGATTGTAAACGCTCCACGTATATCACCTTCCCTGTAGCCCAGCGCCTGATCATACGGGTAAATTTTATCAAGCCGTGTCTTTAGCTGTGCGTCCAGTTGTTCACCATGACAGGCCAGGCAAAGCCGTGCGGTCGGGATTGCCTTCATGTAGCGTAATTGGCTGACGCCATCCTGTCGAACTACTTCGTAGTACTCCATCTTCGCCGGGTCTTCGCCAGAGAGTTTGCGCTCCTCGAAAGATTCAAGCACCGTGCGTTCCCATGCGTCAGGTGCATTGTTCGGGTTGCGCAGTTTCAGGCTGGTGCGTCCGACATCCCAGCCATTGCTGACACTGTAGGTGTTGGCGATGGCCGGGGCGGTCAGGTTACAGACATTGACAGCGTTGACCGGACCACCTTCCTGCATGCCCGCCTGTAATTCCTGCTGCAGTGTTGTCATGAACTCCTTTACTGTTTCCCGGCTTGCGTTGATTCGTGCAGTGTAGTCTGCGGCGGATACGTTTGTGGCTAGCGTGGCCAGGCAGAGTGGAATTGCTGTCAGTAAGCGTTGCATATAGAACCTCGATTGTTTGTTCATTCGCTGAAGATACAGAGACATATACTGGATCAATCCATGATGAGTGGAGTTGATCCCGGTCAAGTACCCGGTATTTACTGCTTCAGGTTACGGTAGTGTCTCAGTTTGTACCAGGCCGAAAAATTCGGCCCTGCAAGGAATAGTGTTGTTGGGCCAAGTCTATTCCTTCAGGTCACAAGGACTGGTGTTGTCGGGCCAAATATATTCCGTCAGGTCACAAGGACTGGTGTTGTAGGGCGGAATTTATTCCGCCACGCAGTTCTGACCCCAAACCGAGCTACCACCCAGGTTGCGCAGGTGTCTGCAGCGCGTGGCGTTTATTGTACAGCAGGGTGGGCGATGTTATGAGGCTGGTGCCAGGGTTCGCTCTCACGGGTTTGATTTGTCAGGAGAAAGGGGTGTTGCAAGGCCAGCACAAAAGCAACCGTGTTATTCAAGGCTTTCCCGGGCGATGTCCCTGACGCTGGCATCGGTGTCATCAAGAAGTGGCTTGATAAAGTCTGCCGCCTGCGGGCTGCTGGACAACGCAAGGTAGTAACAGGCATCGCCCCTGACGCGTGCATCTTTATGTCGTGTCAATTCACCCAGCTTGCCGACGATTCCATTGAGTATGTCAGTGTCTTTTAGCGCTTCCATGATGGCGCTGATGCCAATTTGGGTATTCAGTTGTGTTTCAGGATCTGCGAACAGCGTTAGCAGCGCATCGATTGTGGCGGGGTCCGATTTGATGCGTTCCAGTGGCTTGCTGATATTGCCGCTGGACAACAGGTCATTGAACCAGTCGCTTAGGCCTGAGTCCGAGCCTGCCTTGATGGCCCAATCGCGGAGTTCTTTTTCAGAGCGCAGTCCTTCAAGTTCAAAGGGGCCGATACGCACCCAGGGCACGGAACGTACGCCGAGTTGCCGCGCGATTTCCGGGTTCTCCTCGATGTTGTGTGTTTTCAGCTGGCTGATATGCCCGGATTTGAGCAACGCTTGCAATGCCTTGAGAACGCCCGGACAGTACGGGCACTGCGTGCCCATGAGCATCAGTGCCTCCGGTGCGATAGAAGTGTTGTCATGACTCATGATCAGTTACCTCGGTGGGTGGTTGACGCGTTTGCATTTACATCAGGGATGCATGCGGGCAGGGATAATGTTCACCGGCGTCGCATGTCAGCCAGTGTCAATGGGCAAACGGATCATACAGAACAGGGCCGTGTGGTCTCCGAATGTGGCAGTCTGCCTGAAAAGCGACCGCCATTCCTGTAAATAGTTAATAGCTATTGGTGTGATACGCATTATCCAATAGAACTAATTTATTGATACTTTATTGTGGATTCAACGCATACATTTCTCATCAGTAAGGACATTCTGAAGGCACTGCAAACTTTGTTACTGGCGAGTCTTTTTACCGGGCAAGCCCTTGCTGCCGACTGGCAGGCCTTGCCGGACACGGCACCGACGCCAGCAGATAACCCCACCACCGCGGCCAAGGTGGAGCTGGGCAAAATGCTGTACATGGATCCACGGTGTTCCTCTACCGGCACGGTGTCCTGTAATTCCTGTCACAACATTAACGCGTTTGTGGGTCAATATACACTTGACCAGGACAGGGGACGCCTGGAAGCGACCGGTAGTGAAGCGGATACCAGCATGTTCCGTGTACCCACCCTGCGCAATATCACCGATACGGCACCGTACTTTCACAATGGCCCGGTCAATGATTTGCACGCGGCGCTGCGCATCATGGCGAAGACGCAGCTTAATCGTGACCTGGCCGCAGCCGAAGTCGATGATATTGTCGCCTTTATGACAGCGCTGACGGGTGAGTATCCCGAGATCATTATGCCGTGGTTGCCGGCGACCATGGGCACCAGCCTGGTTGTCGACCAGTCTTTGGTGTTTTTGTTCACGCAGTGGTGGTGTTATGCCGCCACTGTTTGTCGTGTCTGTCATTGCTGTCGGGAAGGGCGTCTGCTATAACATGATTACTCTTTAAGGGATGCTCTTATTTATTCGTTATCCAGCATGTGCCGGGATGACGATGAATGAATCAACCAGAGCTTCCTTAAACAGAAAAATCAGCGTAGGACGGGTAAAGAAGCGTAGCGACGTACCCGTCAGGACCGGCACTCTATCGCTGACGGGTACGCTTCGCTTTACCCGTCCTACGGATTGCCAACCGATACGAAACACTTAATCAGAGGTTCCCTGACTCTCAAGTCAGCTATGATGCCACTATGTACAAGATGACAGATATTCCCTCAGCCAATGAAGCCTTGCCGGGGCGCGCAGCTGCCATGCCGGTACCTGAGCGGCACTTCGTCAACGGGCAACCGTTACAGCCGCCATTCCCGGACGGCATGCAACAGGCACTGTTCGGGCTGGGTTGTTTCTGGGGTGCAGAACGCAAGTTCTGGGAAGCAGAGGGTGTGTACACCACGGCCGTTGGCTATGCCGCCGGCCACACTCCTAACCCGACTTACAAAGAGGTGTGTTCGGGGATGACCGGTCATAACGAAGTCGTACTGGTGGTGTTTGACCCGTCAGTGATCAGTTATGAAGCGTTACTGAAAATCTTCTGGGAGGCGCATAACCCGACCCAGGGTATGCAGCAGGGCCATGATGTAGGTACTCAATACCGTTCCGGTATTTACGTGTACAACGATGCACAGCTGGCCGCCGCCAGAGCGACACGGGAAAGTTTTCAGGCGCGGTTGCTGGAAAAAAATTTCAGCGAAATAACCACTGAAATCATGGCGGCACCGCCGTTCTATTATGCGGAAGACTACCACCAGCAATATCTGGCCAGGAACCCGGGTGGTTATTGCGGGCTGGGTGGAACAGGCGTTAGCTGTAGCTGATTTATTGCTCTGATGCCTCAACCGGCAGCTGTGTTTTCTGCCAGCCGGTTATGTACCCCTGCCGATTTTTTTATAAGCGCATTCCTTTTGGCGGTAGCGCTGTGAGTGCGTTGTATCTAACTGTAACACATAAGTTTCTATGTGATTTTGCCTGACGAGCGGGTAAAGACCCCTGAAATAACTGAGCCAATATTTGCTGCGGGCGACGTTCATGCCGGCCTGTTGGAGCAGCAGCTTCGTCTGGTGGTACATGATTTGATCAATGGGATAGCAAAATCTGGCTGTGGGTTTTTGAGCGGGGCAGGTAAAGTGACAATGACAAATGCCCCTGCCTGTTTAGCCCGGCATGCGGGTCTGTTAAGCTCTCGCGATGCCATTGCGTCATCGTTTACTCAACCTGCTGTCCGATGGTGAATTTCACTCCGGTGAAGCATTGGGTGCGGCGCTGGAGGTTAGCCGCATGGCAGTCTGGAAGCATCTCAGAGCATTGCGTGAGCTGGGCGTGGGGTTTGAAGTGGTGCGGGGCAAGGGTTATCGACTGCCTGCCTCAATCGAACTGCTGGATGGTGCCAAAATCACATCGGCACTGAATTCCTCGACCGCGTCCCGGATTGATTCTGTGCACGTTTTCCTGGAGCTGGATTCAACCAATAACTGGCTGCAGCAACAGTGTCTGGGTGACTCTCCTTCCGGTACGGTCTGTCTGGCTGAAACGCAACTTGCGGGCCGCGGCCGGCGAGGTCGCGTCTGGGTGTCCCCGTTTGCCGCAAATCTCTATCTTTCCCTGTTGTGGCGTTCTGCGGCGGGTGCTGCCGCGCTCGGGGGGTTGAGTCTGGTCACTGGCATTGCCGTATTGCGTTGTTTGCGAACCCTGGGTGTGGAGACGGCCGGCCTGAAGTGGCCCAACGATATACTGGTGAATAATGAAAAACTGGCCGGCATTCTGATTGATGTGATGGGTGAGGCCAGTGGCCCGTGCGCCGTGATTCTCGGGATAGGTGTCAACGTGGCAATGCCACAGGCTGCCGGCGCAGATATTGACCAGTCGTGGACGGATCTGCAGCGTCTGGCGGGTCGCAGCATCTCGCGGAATTTGTTGGCGGCCGCTTTGCTGGACCAGTTGCTGCCGGCAATGGCAGAATTCGAAGCCGCTGGTTTGCAACCGTTCCTGGAGGAATGGCGTCGCTATGATGTCATAAAAGGCTGCCAGGTTGATTTGCATTTGCCGAACGAGCTTGTCAGTGGCACGGCATGCGGGATTGATGACGGCGGGGCATTGCTGGTGGATACGATCAATGGTCGCAGGCGCTTTGCCTCTGGCGAGCTCAGTGTGCGGACTACTTCATGAAGTTGCTGATTGATGTCGGCAATACGGCTGTGAAATGGGGTCTCTGTGAAGCAGGCGTCATTGTTAAAAGTGGTCATTACATGCACCGCGGTAGTGATGTCGGTGTGCTTGCAGAGCAGTATTGGTCTGGACTGTCAGTGCCGGCAGGTATCTGCATTGCCAACGTTGCCGGAACACAGCTGGCGCAACAGTTGTCCGGCTGGATCGAAACACGCTGGGGCATTACGCCGGTATTCATTGCAACCACCGGGCAGGCGTGTGGTGTGACCAATGCCTACGCTGTGCCAGGGAGTCTCGGTGTTGATCGCTGGGCGGCACTGATTGGCGCGCATCACCATGGCGGTGGTGCGACATGCATTGTGGACTGCGGCACAGCCATTACCCTGGATATGCTGGCTGCAGACGGGGTGCACCAGGGCGGACTGATCCTTCCCGGCATTGAGATGATGAAGCAGATGCTGCTGAAAAACACAGCCGTTGTAAATACAAGCACTACACAGCAAGCTGCAAAGCTGTTTGCCATGAGTACAGGAGATGCCGTTAACAGCGGCGCACTTTATATGGCTGCTGCTGCAATAGACCATACAGTGGGTGACATGGCGGAGGCGCTGGGTATTGCTGCGGATGTGATAATTACCGGTGGTGATGCCAGCCGGATAGCGACATTACTGGCGATGCCTGTGCGCCATGATCCAGAGCTGGTCCTGAAGGGACTGGCGATTCTTGCCGGAGAACATTGATGCGACACGTTGTGTACATGCTGGTAGTGGTGAACCTGGTTTTTCTGGGCTGGAATATATTTCAGAGTCAGACGGCGATGCAGCCTGAGCGTAACTTGCCAGCGTTGAGTGAGACGGCGGTACCGCTGGTCACTTTGCAGGAAAAAGAGCAGGCCGCTGCTGACGAAGCGTCCGTCATTGATGTGATAACGGCGAATGAGCCACCGGGTGCCGGTGCCGGCCTGGTGTGTCTGACTCTGGGTCCGTTTTTTGAGAGGGATGTGATGCAGGCGACGGAGGCCAAACTGGTCACCATGGGGCTGGAGCCGCAACAACGTGAATCGGAGAGAAAACACCCGGTTGGCTACTGGGTGTATTTGCCCGAAATGGAACGTGGCGAGTCCCTGCGGCTGGCGCAGATACTGGATGAGCATAGCGACAAGGAATATTTTATTGGCAAGGGGAATCTCATTTCCCTTGGTGCCTTCAAGGAAATGTCCCGGGCCAGAATTCGACTGAAAAGAGCGCGCAAGCTGGGTCTTGATCCGCTGCTGGAAACCCGTTACAGGACTTCTTCCGGGTACTGGCTGGATTTTCAGGCAGAACCCTCGAGGGTAGAACAGTTGGCCGGGCTGGTGGCCGACACACAGGATGTTTGGTTGGAGGACAGGGCGTGTTATTGAATTGCGGCAGGGCCGACAATTCAATAGAATAGGCCGCCTTGTCAATCACTGGCAAGATTGCCGGCGTAGCTCAGTTGGTAGAGCGCTTCACTTGTAATGAAGATGTCGGGGGTTCGACTCCTCTCGCCGGCTCCATATGACTCAACCGTTTATTCCTTTGGCACGACTAAAAAAGCGACCTGCAAGTCGCTTTTTTACAGGTGTCCGGTGTTCAATACCGTGTATATTTTTCGAGGCTAAAACAAAGAACCCCGCTTTGCGGGGTTCCCTGGCAAATATTGTGAGTGCCTGTCAGGCTGCAGTAACGTTTGTAGCCTGCAGTCCTTTAGGGCCCTGCTCGACATCAAAATTTACGCTCTGACCTTCTGCCAGTGTCTTGAAACCATCGCCACCGATGGCAGAGAAGTGTACGAATACATCTTCACCGCCGTCAGCTGGTGCGATAAAACCAAAACCCTTGGAATCGTTAAACCATTTAACTGTGCCTGTTGCCATGTAACTAAACCTCTATTTTAAATATAAACATGTGTTCAATTGCAGGTTCTTAATAGATAGTGGCTGGAAGGTGTAGCTGTTTTCC
Organism: Gammaproteobacteria bacterium; assembly: GCA_032124375.1. GTDB lineage: Bacteria > Pseudomonadota > Gammaproteobacteria > UBA9214 > UBA9214 > UBA9214. The sequence continues at coordinate 7,477 of JAQBDO010000383.1, read as the reverse complement.
ATACATCTTTATAAACGTGCAACTGAGATTTCCGTGACCAACTTTATGCGGGTAACTCGCCCCCCTGAAGGCCGACATCAATGCAGATACTACACCATGAAGGGAAAAAATACCTGCTTTTTCATGGGGGAGCCGCAGATCTGGCAGCATAGCCAGCTGCGTATTTTTAACGCGCTTCACTGACTATGTTGCAGATATTTCGTATGTGGTTCCAGCAGCAAATGCTGTGAACCGGCGGGGCTGTGTCTGTGCTTCTATGGTGTGCAGGTGATTTGCTCGTGAACCAAACCATGGTCTGGTTGCTGGTTATCCGGGCGGCTTACTTCGATTTGTGTAATTTCTGGGATGGCATTTCAGAGAACTGCAGCTGGCGTTCTTCCATGGTGAGGTTTTCAAGGCGTCGATCCTGTCTGCGCCGCCTTTCCTGTGCAGATTGTCCGAGTGCATTTTCTTCAGTGGTGAACAGATCCGCTGCCTGTGATGCGCGTCTATCTTTTTGATTTCTCATGTCATGCCCCCGCTGCGTGGCGTCAAAATAATGACTTGTTAGCGGCCGGGAGCCGGAGTACTTGAGTAGTAAAATGTATTATAAAACAGTTGGATATGTTGTTTTTGGTGGCAGTCCCTACGGTCATTCGGGCCCGTTGTCCGAGACTGGTGTCACAAGATGGGTACGTCCAGTTTAGAAAATACCAGCAGTTACCGATAAGAGAAACAGTCAGTTTGCTGACTTAACGTGATGTTGGTGGTTTTTCTTTTCGAGGTGCAGACGTGTTCAGTGTTTATTGTCATAAGATATTTAATTCATTCTGGTTTATCGGATTGTTGGTTTTTACAGCGGTGTTGCTAACTTCTGTTACCTTTTCTTCCCCCGCCAAACGTTATGAATCCATCGATGAGCAGCACCTGACCCGATCGTATTTCATGGCTGTGTCGCATACCGGGAATTTGCCACAGAGGCCGGTACGCCAACAGTAGTTCAAGCGTTATTCCTGAAATAAAAAAACCTGAACAGCCAATGGCTGTTCAGGTTTTTTTATGTCGTTCTGGCAGTGATTAGCGGCCTGTCACGCGGTATGATTGAGTCCGAATATTGCAGTGGTGCCAGCCTGGCCAACTGCAGTCATGGAGCCAGACATGCAGGAAAAAACGATCATTACCAGGCCCTTTTACCAGCGTACATGGCTCGTCATGTTGGCCGCCGTCGCTGTGTTGTTTCTTTTGTTGCTGGTGGTCTTGCCGTACGGGATATCCTATGGTCTGCACCAATGGCTGTTGGCAAACGGCGGTGATGAAGTGCAGCTGGAAGATATTGATTTTAACGTCTTCACCGGCAAGGCGTCAGTCTCTGATCTGAATGTTGTTGTTAACGGGCAGTCGCGCTTGCTGATTCCGAGACTGGAGCTCGATGTTGACTGGACACCGCTGTTCTCCAGGCAAGTCGATGTTAAATCGATCACACTGGATGGCGTAAATATAACCATTGTCCAGAATGCGGATGGGTCATTGCGGGTTGGTGGTATCAGTTTGCCTGGCGCCGAAGACCAGGCTGAGGCAGCGACCGGGGAGGCCTGGGGCTTTGGATTAGAGCGGCTCGGTATTGTCAATACTACGGTGACTTACCAGTCGCCGGAACTGCAGTTGGTCACGCGTGTTGAAAGTCTGGAGCTCCATGATGTGGCCACCTGGATGACTGATCCGGCGCAACTGGTGTTGAATGCTGTAGTTAATGATGCGCCGGTGTTGCTGGATGGTGAATTGCCACCTTTGTCTGATGGTTTTGGTTTTAAAGGCAAGCTGAGCGTGAGGTCGCTGCAGTTGCAACCGTTCGCAACACTTGCAGCAACAGCGGTTGGCGGGCTTGGCGGGCAGCTTGATATCAGTTCCGAACTGGATGTGTTGTTGTCTTCTGAAAATGTACTGACTTTGTCTCACACCGGTTTGTTTGGCCTTGAAAAGCTGTCGCTGGAGCAGGCAGGCAGGCAGGTAAGTTACGCCGGCCTGCAATGGCAAGGTGACATGAAGCTGGCAGCTGCGATCGATCAGGGCGGGCTTGAGCTTGAGTTGCAAGGTGTCATCAACGGCAAGGAGCTGGGTGTTGCTGACCAGGATGTGCAAGTGAGTTATGCCGCCCAGCAATGGACCGGTGCCCTGAACCTGAATACAGCTGCTGGTAGTGGCAATACAGATATCAAGCTGGAGGGGAAGCTTGGCGGCGATGGTTTGGCCGTGCTGGTGCCGGCAGAGCAGTTAACTATCTATCACGGAAACTTCCTGTGGGATGGCGCTGTTACAGTGGCTGCGGGTGAGGTTGCTGCGGTAGCGGCAGAAGGAAGTTTGCAACTCGGCAATCTGGGTGCTGATGTGGCCGAAAAAAAGGTCAATCTGGCAAATATTGGTGACCTCACGGTTGAAAAGCTGCAGTTACTCGAAAATGGTGACATCACCGTGACAGGTTTGGCTATCAATGATGCCGTGTTTGCAAAAGATACTGCGACGCCGGCAGATAAGGACAGCAAGGGCGGTTCGGTATTGTCTGCCGGCCTGATTTCAGCTGACAGTATCCAGGTAACAGCAGGAAACAATGTGGCTATCGGTTTGCTCGAATGGCGTGACGTGGTGTCATTTGTGCAGCGCGAATCGAACGGCGAGTGGCGTCCGGTACGTATCGTGGATACCCTGCCTTTTAGTAACAAGGAGGAAGAGGCACCCCAGGCTGAATTGACGGTGGCAGATGCGCCAGCGGGTCGTGTACACGTAGGTGAACTCAGGATAACCGGGGACAGCGCCATCATTCTGGATGACAAGACGGTGAAGCCGCCGTTTAACATGCGCCTGACACTTACCAAAGCGGTGATAAAAAACGTTGATAATGGCAACCTGGATCAGGACAGCCAGGTCGATATAGAAGGAAGAATCAGCAAACACAGTCATATCAAGGTCAAAGGTACCCTGCAGCCATTTGCGGCGCGCCCGACCCTCGATCTGGTCAACCATGTGGATGGCATTTCGTTATCGCAGTTGACACCTTATACGGTAGAGGCGCTGGGTTATGCCCTGAATAGCGGTCAACTGGACGCGGATTCCACGCTGAAGATAAACAAGGGCGTTATCGACAGCCAGAACAATCTGGTTATTCGTGGCCTGGAGATCAGTCCTGTTGACAATGAAAGTCGCAAAAAACTGGACGGTTCGTTGACCGTCTCTCTGGATACCGCGCTGGGTATGCTGCGCGATAAAAATAATACTATCAAGCTGGACCTGCCTGTCAGCGGTGATATAGACAGCCCGGATTTTGATATTAGCGATGTTATTAATACAGCAGTCAGCAAGGCGATCACGCAGGGCTCCATGACCTATTTGAAGCTGGCGCTGCAGCCTTACGGCGCGTTGATTACCGTGGCGCAGTTGGCGGGTGAGGCGGCAACGAAAGTGCGCTTGCAACCGGTTGGCTTTGAGCCGGGACAGGCCGTCATGGCGGGAGACGCCGACAGTTACCTGGGGAAGGTTGCCGGTATTATGAAAGACCGTCCGGAACTCAATATAAAGATGTGTGGTCTGGCCGTTGCAGCGGACCGTATTACCCTGGCGGGTGGGCCGGCCGCCAAGCAGCCTGACAGCAAGGCTGTCGAGTCAGTCAAGGGCGCCGCTCCGGTAACAGATGAACAACTGCTCGAGCTGGCATCACAGCGCGCGGAGTTTGTAAAAGATCGTCTGGTCATCAAGCACGGTGTCTCCGCCAGCAGGCTGGTTGCCTGTACACCGAACATAGATGACGCCGAAGATGATGATAATGTACCGCGTGTTGATTTGTTGATTTAATCCGGGCTACGGTGGATAGCGTTTTTGCACGTACTCAGCGACGATCTTCTGAAAGTCTTCTGCAATGGTGTCGCCTTTCAGGGTCACTGTCTTTTCGCCATCCACGTATACTGGTGCTACCGGTTTCTCGCCGGTACCTGGCAGGCTGATGCCGATATTGGCATGTTTGCTTTCGCCGGGGCCATTGACGACGCAACCCATGACGGCGACCCTCATCTCTGCCACTCCCGGATGCTGCTTGCGCCATTCGGGCATCCGGGTGCGCAGGTAGTCCTGAATGTCTTGCGCCAGTTGCTGGAAGTAGTGACTGGTGGTGCGGCCACAACCGGGGCAGGCGATCACTGCCGGTGTAAAATGTCTCAGCCCCATGGCCTGTAACAGTTCCTGTGCAACAATGACTTCGCGAGTGCGATCACCGCCCGGCTCTGGCGTCAGTGAAATGCGAATGGTGTCTCCTATACCTTCCTGCAGCAGCACCGACAAGGCGGCGGTAGATGCAACGATACCCATTGAACCCATGCCGGCCTCGGTCAGGCCGAGATGCAGGGCATAGTTGCACTGATCAGACAGCGCGCGGTAAACGGCGATCAGGTCCTGTACGCCACTCATCTTGGCAGACAGCGTGATCTTTTCCCGTGGCAGCCCCAGTGCTTCCGCCTGTGCGGCACTTTCCAGGGCAGAGGTCACCATGATTTCATGCATGATGTTCTGTGCATCTTTTGGTTCGCTGCGCCTTGAGTTGTCATCCATCAACCGGGCCACCAGCGCCTGATCCAGGCTGCCCCAGTTGACGCCTATACGTACCGGCTTTTCATAGCGGCAAGCCGTTTCGATCATGCTGGCAAACTGTTCGTCACGTTTTTTACCGCGGCCCACATTGCCAGGATTAATACGATACTTGGCCAGCGTCTGTGCGCAGTCCGGATACTTCTCCAGTAATTTGTGGCCGTTGAAATGAAAGTCACCAATCAGCGGTACATGCTCTCCGGCAAGCTGTAAATGCGCCGCAATAGTGGACACTGCGGCGGCGGCTTCTTCTGAATTAACCGTGATGCGTACCAGTTCAGAACCGGCCTGCGCAAGCTCCCTGATCTGTTTGACTGTGGCTGCAATATCCGCCGTATCGGTGTTCGTCATCGATTGCACCACGATCGGTGCCTTGCCACCGATGACGACATTGCCGATGTGCACAGCTACAGTATGGCGGGCTCTTGAAACAGGGGGGAGGGAGGACATGGCAAATGCTGGATCTGGTCGTTTTGGTTCCCGCCTATGATAAGCCATTTTAACCAGCGTTACATCGTGACCGTATCACGGGTCTGATGAGAAGGGCACTCAAGAGCATCCTTGCTGGATTCGTGACACTGTAGGGTTACGCTGCGCTAACCCAATCTACGATTCGCGAGTGCTGACTGTGTCCTGCAGGTCGGATCAGCGTAGCGTAATCCGACGAATCACCTTAAGTAAGCGCTACCGGGTCTGATGAGGGTTTTTATTCGCCCGGTCGTTTATTTTTGATTGAATTTCCCATGAAAAAACAAACAAACTCAGTTATATCAATGAGATGAAAATTTCCTTGTATCCGCAAGACTACTGTATATAATCACAGCTACTGTATGAATAACCAGTAAATAGCCATGACCCAAGACACTCTGACCGCACGGCAAGCCGAAATCCTCGCGCTGATTCGCAGCTATATCGCCGAAGAGGGTTGCCCACCCACACGTGCCGAGATCGCGGCAACTCTCGGGTTTCGCTCACCGAATGCCGCAGAAGACCATCTCCGGGCACTGGAACGCAAGGGAGCAATTGAAATGATCCCGGGTTCATCACGTGGCATTCGCCTCCTTGATGAAGCAGTGGAATACGGGTTGCCGGTGGTTGGTCGTGTGGCGGCCGGTGAACCAATACTGGCTGAGCAGAATATCGAGGACTACTGTCAGATTGAAGCTGACACCTTTCATCCCCGCGCTGATTACCTGTTGCGCGTCAAGGGAGACAGTATGAAAGACATTGGTATTCACGACGGTGACTTGCTTGCAGTACATCGCACGCCGCATGCCGAGAATGGCCAGATAGTCGTGGCGCGACTGGATGATGAAGTGACTGTAAAACGCTTTCGGCAGCGTGGCTCAATCGTGCGACTGTTGCCGGAGAATCAGGCATATGAACCAATCCGTGTAGATCTGCGTGAGCAGGTGCTGGAAATTGAAGGATTGGCCGTGGGTATTGTGCGCAAGGAGATCAGCTAATGAAAACAACCGGAAAACTGCATAACCTCAATGCATGGGAAAGATCGCCGTCACCTGCAACGTCGCTGGTAACGCCGAGCGGTATCGACGGGCTGGATGGATTGTTACCGGGTGGTGGCTGGCCGAAGAGCGGCCTGGTTGAGGTCATTGTAACGGATGAATATATCGATGTGATGTCCCTGCTAATGCCGACGCTGGCGTGCTTAAGCCAGCAAGGGAGATGGATTGCCATGGTGACGCCGCCCTGTCAGGCACGCGCCCGCCTGTTCACCGCTACTGATCTCGATCCTGTCAGGGTGCTGCAGGTCAATCCTCATCCCGGTCGCAGTGCCCTGTGGACGGCGGAATCCATGTTGCAATCAGGCAGCTGTGGTGTGGTGATGGCCTGGCCAAATTGTAATACCGAGTTGATGGACAAACGGTTGCAGAAGGCAGCGGCCAGCGGCAAGGCGCTGTGTATTCTGATCAGGTATGAAGGGCTGTCAATACCGCCATCAGGTGTTGATGTGCGGCTTAAAGTGACGGTCGATGAGGATGGAGGCGCGGTATATCTGGTAGACGGTCAGGGTGCAACGTTGTCAGGTGCTGCCCTGGTCTAGCTGGCGTGAGCTCGACTGCTGCATACCGGCCCAGCTTGAATTCAGCCTCGAATATCGAATGCACCAGCTGTTTTTGTCCGGTGCTGATCTCTCCCTGGCACCTGGCTGTTCCCGGTGTCAAGGCTGCGGTGATATCCATTGGGTTCTCAACAGGGGTTCTCCCCCCGGAGCGAGTGGCTAGATTACCGTTGCAGGGCCGAATTCATTCGGCCAACGGGCATGTTACGACTGCGCAGCCAGGATAGATGGGGATATTTCCCATGTTGCCGGACCTGTCGTTGTAAGCTGTTGCGCGCGGGTCCCCACTGGGGCTGTATCTGGATGACGGCTTACGATGAAACGCCACTGGCCGAATGAATCCGACCCTGCAGTCTCGCTGATAGCAGGAAAGCATGTTGCCTAATGAGGATTGACTGGCCCTCTCAATGAGGGGGAGTGCCTCCATACTAATGATCGGGCTGGTGCCGTATTTTGTCGCCACTGCACACGTCGCTACCACAGAAACGGATTTAGCAACCTGGGCACAGGGGGCAATGAATTATTCGCTGGCTCAGGGTTACCACAGGTATCAGTCCTGTTTTTTGCACGCTTCCAGCTGATTGCGGATATAGACAAGGTTGGCTTCTGCATTCTGGGCAGACCATGTCAGCTCGGTATGTGCAGCAAATAAATCCTTGTACTGGAATTGCTGGTAGATGTTGTATGCGCACGAGGCAACGAAGAGGGCAATGAAGACGGCCACAAAATCATAGTTAAGCGGTACTTTTTTGGTCATGGTGTGGTTTCCGGTGGTGACTCAAGCAG
>JAQBDO010000382.1:0-3112 GCA_032124375.1 Gammaproteobacteria bacterium | reverse complement strand
GGCGCTGAAGGTAGCCGTGGGCTCGGAAATGCCAACCTCGGTACCGGCAACTTTAGCCGTGTAACCGGAAAGGAAATGATACATCGCCTGCTCCGGCGTCAGCCGTGATATCGGCGGCAATACACCGAAGGCATCACAGGTCAGCATGACAATATCCCTGGGATGACCGCCAATGCCGGGATATATGGCATTGGGGATGTGTGTCACAGGATAGGAAGCACGGGTGTTTTCCGTCAGCCGTGAATCATCAAGATCCAGCCGGCGATGGCGAGTATCAATACCGACGTTTTCAAGAATTGTCCCGAACATTCTCGTTGTTGCGTAGATTAATGGTTCATGTTCTTTGGATAAATTAATCACCTTGGCATAACAACCACCTTCCAGATTGAACACACCATGATCGCCCCAGCCATGTTCATCATCACCAATCAGTTTACGCATTGGATCGGCTGAAAGCGTTGTTTTACCGGTACCGGACAAGCCAAAAAATATAGCCACATCACCATTTTCCGCCATATTAGCCGATGCGTGCATACTCATGACGCCCTGCTTGGGCAACAGGTCATTCATCACTGAGAATACAGCTTTCTTGATTTCCCCCGCATAGCGGGTTCCCCCTATCAATATCAGCCTGCGAGTGAAATTGATGATGACAAATGCTTCCGAGTTTGTACCGTCAATCGAGGGTATCGCGCGCAGCTCAGGCACATGCACCAGTGTAAAAATACGCGGTTCGTCCGCCGCCACCACGCGACCGAGGTTTTCCGGACGAATAAACATATTTCGTGAAAATAATGCATGCCAGGCGGTCTGGGTGACAATACGCACCGGTAGCTCATAATCGGGGTCGGCCCCTGCAAGACCGTCGGTAACAAATATCTCACCACCTTCTAGAAAATCACAGGCGCGCTGGTACAGGGCATCAAACTGTAACGGTGTAAACGGCTGGTTGATTGGACCCCAATCAATTTCGTTGTGGGTTTTCTCATCATCAACGATAAACTTGTCATTGGGCGCACGACCGGTAAAAGTACCTGTTCGTGTGACCAGTGGCCCGAGGTGGGCAAGGCGTGCCTCGCGTCTTCGTACTGCGGCTTCATAAAGCTGTGGAGAAGAAAGGTTCCAGTGGATACTTTCAATATTTTTCACACCAATGTCGGCAAGGCACTTTACCAGCAGCCCTACATCACCACCAAACATCTCTACAATGCTCATGCCTTCGCCTCTATAACAGCATTACCTGGTAAAATTTATCCGTTGACTTAAGCGAAATACGGACCTTTTTCATTAATGATCAACAAAAAGAAGAGCAGTATCTGTCTGCTGTATCCACAACAAGGATACAGCACTGTATCTCATCCGGCATTGAACACCGGATTGTCTACCAGAGGAGAGGGGCAGTCTTCTACCACCGATAGCGCTGAAACACACATCACCATGGCATCATGGTCATGCTAGGAGCCCGTCGGGCTTAGCATTAATCTACTGCGCCGATGGGAGAGCGGCCCAAATGTCCCCGATTTATCGTTGCACAGGTCCACTATGCGCCTCAAAATCGTGACCATTTGTTCTCGCTCTCCATCATGCTCGCTACGATCATCCAAGTCCGACAGGCTCCTGAGAGAGTCCTGTGAATACTTTCGAGGAAATGAAGTGCGGTGTTATGATCCTTGATCTGCGGCGCAAGGCATGATGTCATGATTGACGATGCAATGGCCCGCAGGCAGGTAACCGTTATTGATACTGGTAGACATGACACTTCCCCAAAAAAACAGCAATAACTGTCTATCTGTGCAGGCAAAATCAGTACCAACACGGCACTCCATATAAATCACCTAGTTATAAACTCAACTGAATGGCTGGCGCTCGCTTATGATGCATGATTGCTGTTGATTGAACTATAACAGTGCTGGTGAGCAAGAACAGCACACTAGCCACGCCATGCAGCTGACCGAAACGCAGCGTCTCCGTCAGTCCCTGCACGCGCAGATCCGCTACCATGGGGGGTAATCACAAACTGGCGAGTCACAATCAGTAGCAACATGCCGGTAATAACCAGCGCGCGCCAGTTGATACGTTTCTGAATCACTCCATTCAGCACCAGCAATAAAGCACCGCAGGCAAGCCCCATATAACTGGTAAGTGTAAACAGCGTGCCTGCGGTACTGCCCGCCAATGCACGATCATCCAGTTCAGCAAACAATACCGGGGCTACTACAAAGCCAACCACCCAGAGGCTGCCTGCCCACAGGGGTAGCTGGATGCGATCAGCGGCGGGAGGCAATTTGCTGATCACGGATATATTGATTCGCGCCTGTGAAGCACTCCTGCGCTAACAGCTACGGTTGCAGGAGCGAATCGCGTGCGCGACAGACACTCTAGATATACTGCACCTGGACGATCTCCAGGCTACGTTCACCACCTGGAACAACCACAGACACCACGTCACCTTCCAGCTTGGTGATCAGTGCACGTGCAATCGGCGAGCTGTATGAGATTTTACCGCTCTTGATATCCGCCTCGTCCTCACCGACGATCTGGTAGACAATTGTTTCTCCGCTATCCTCATCTATCAGCTCGACCGTGCTGCCAAACACTACCTTGCCACCGGCATCCAGCGTGGTGACATCAACAATATGGGCATTACTCAACTTGCCCTCAATTTCCTTGATACGACCCTCGGCAAAACTCTGTTGTTCACGCGCCGCATGATACTCGGCATTCTCTTTCAAATCGCCGTGCGCACGCGCCTCGGCTATCGCCTGGATAATGCGCGGCCGATCAATGGTCTTCAGCCGCGTCAGCTCTTGGCGTAACTTTTCCGCACCGCTGGCGGTAATCGGGACTTTCTTTGTCATGTACTCTGCTCCTGATGCAGATCCTGCAGACTGTTAACACTGGCAGTCGTCAAATACTCCAGCGCCATACAGGTAGCGCGCGCGCCAGCCAGTGTCGTGCTATAGGAAATCTTATTCTGCAGGGCGGTTCTGCGAATAGTATAAGAATCGGCAATTGCCTGCTTGCCCTCGGTAGTATTCACGATCAGATCAATCTGACCATTCTTCATCATATCAACGATATGCGGGCGGCCTTCCATCACCTTGTTAACGAC
>JAQBDO010000381.1:0-2968 GCA_032124375.1 Gammaproteobacteria bacterium | reverse complement strand
CAGGCCCCCTATGGCACAGATGCACATTTTGTAACCGAATGCTTCTCCTGCCATACCCCGGTGAAAGAAAACGACTACGTCTTTACACACCCGGCAATACTGCCCTGATTTGTCATTCCGGCGCGTGCCGGACAAATGCGCTTGCTCGTTGAACGCCCGCAGGGCGAGCGAGGCCAGTCATCCAGGGTTTTCAATACCCTTGCATACCGGCAGTGGCCGGCATGACAAGTTAATTTGAATTAATGGCGGGAATTTGACCAAGGTCAAAGAGAACCGCTGCAAAATGCCTTTAAATATGCGCATGCATGGCAGCAACATCTTCTGCCGATATTGTTTTTGTGTATGACTCCCACCTGATGCGGGCTCTGTGCCCGCATCTTTTTTACCTTATCAGCCTTTATCTGGCCATATTTACATCGCTAAAGATGGAGCGCAGATCACTCTCCCAGTGCGTAAAAATAATCGGATCTACCGCATCACCGGCAATATCGGCATACACCTGCGGGTTAATCGTTACCAGAATAGTTTGCTCCCCTTCAGCAAAGATAGAGATCTTCGGCGGCAGATAGGCCGTCAGTTGCGGCGCCTTATCAGTCAGCTCGCGAATTTCCTCAATTTTCCCAGCAAATACCACCCGATATTTGTCTGTTTTGTAACCCATTCCCGTTAAGCCAATATCAATCCGCTGCACCCGCGAAACCGTGTAGCCATGTGCACCGATGGATTCCTGCAACGCCAGCATGGCCTCCGGGAAAGCCAGCACAGACCGCGTCATAATGATTTCCTCTGCACACACCAGTTGGGGTAAATACAGCCAGGAGACGAGCAGAAAAAGACTGGCAAGCCGTTTCTTCATAGCGTGGCGTCCTCCAGAATTGCAGTGTAGACACCGTGCATTTCCTTGCAAAATACATCAAGCTCACTGTTGTTAAACAAGCGACTCAGATACAGCGGATTGATTGTCGTCACCATCACCTTGCCGTCTCTTTCGGTGACAGTCACCCGACACGGCAGGAACATACCGATCCGCGGATCCACCGTCAGTGCTTCAAAAAGAAAACTGAAGTTACAAAAATGCAGAATCACCTCTGAACTGTCTTCCTCGCCCTCTGTTGCCAGGCCGTGCTCAAGGGTATCCGTTCTGATCAGAATGAAATTCTGACTGACAATCGCACCTTTCAGATTCTCGACAGTTTCTTCCAGCGAATAGGGTGACTCTGCCGTAATAATCGTTTCCGTTACGGTTGCGGCCGTTCTGTCAGGCGGAGCTTCTCCGTTAGCAAAAGAGCGTACGTAACTCACCAGGTCATCTATATCCTGTTCAGAAAGGCCCTCTTCCAGAAAAGAACGCATAGGGGTATTCTTACGTCCGAAATGCAGGGTATGCCGAATCATCCCGTCGGAGGCTGCTGCCAGGAAACCAGCATTGTTCAGTGCCGGTGCAATAATCGGCAGATTCCGCTTGCGTGAGAAGGTCACCCCGGTTCCCTTGCCGCCCTCACCCCCGGCACCGTGACAGACGGCGCAATGGCTGGCAAACAGCTGCTCGCCATGCTCTATATCACCACGTACCGGCTTGCCAGAAAAATCAGGTGCCGGCTTCCCGGACCAGCCGCGAATATGACTGACGACGGCGTTGACCTGGGCATCGCTAAGCGCCCTGAACGCAGGCATGACGCGTCCAGGTCTGCCGTAACGAATAGTCTTGCGGAGAAAATCATCGTCAACACTCTCCAGAAAGGAAGGTAATGACAGCGGCACACCTACACCACCGGTACCGGTGTCACCATGACAGGCGGCGCAGTGGTTGGCATAAAGCTCATCGCCACGAGGAGCACTCGTTGCCAGGGCACTGACCGACAAAAAAATAATCCCGACTAACAAGCGCATGCTATTAACCCTGTAGACTATAGTACTGTTCATGTGCACATCCATGGGGCAACACCTGACTACCCGTAATTATTGTATAGGTAGCAAGAATATATTAAAAAACCGCTCACAATTTGACACAGGTCAATTAACTTGTAGCGCCATACCCCGAGAATAGACCCTGCCTTGAACGGGGACACGTTCTTGTTTCTTTTTTACCTTTGATAGTGAGGATGCAACAATGAAAACATTGAAAATGACGCTTACTGCTGCTGTTATCGCTGGCTTTGTCGCGCTGCCTATGACCGCTGCCCATGCATGGGGTAACTGGGGCGGCAATCGCGGCTACAATGACTGGAACAACGACTGGCTGGGTGACGGCTATGGTGACGGCGAAATGGACGGTAACTTCGGCTTTAACATGAGTGGTAGCGGCCGCGGTCGCGGTAGCGGTTATGGTCGTGGTTACAACGTCTACCGTGGCTACGGTGGCTACAACCGTGGCTGGGGCGGCCCTGGTTATGGCTACGGTGGATACCCGGGCGGCTGGGGTGGTCCTGGTTATGGCTACGCTCCTGCACCTTACGGCTATGCACCGCCGGCGGCACCGGCGGCACCGGCTGCACCGGCTGCCAGTCAGTAGCACTTGAAAAGAGTCCAGTACTCACACATGGACGTGTAAGTACTGGCAACTTTCAACCATCTATTGTATAAAGCGCTCTACCCAAGCCAGTGCAAACCGGCTTGTTTTTCTGGTCACAACAGCATGCAGAGGCCTCAATGAAAGCTAATCTCCTGGCTGTACTACTCCTTCTCGCTTTCGCACTTCCACACACCGTTACTGCAACACCCTATTTCCCGCCGAGCGGCTACCAGAACCCGGCAGCACGGGTAGACACGACTGAACCCGCCAACATTGTCAAAGCAGGCATTACCAAACTCACCAATTTTATCCGCAGTGGCCGCGCACAGGACAGAGAGCAGGCGATGGCCTTTCTGGAAACACAAGTAGCACCATATTTTGATTTTAAATACATGACACGCTGGGCGGCCGGTCCAGCATGGAACACGATGTCACCTGAACAACGCGCCAGCATGC
>JAQBDO010000380.1:0-2974 GCA_032124375.1 Gammaproteobacteria bacterium | reverse complement strand
GCAATTCGCGGATGACACCCCAGGGCGCCTTGAACGCATTGCAGACACCCTGACGAAAATGCAGTTCTTCCGCAAGCTCCAGGAAGAGGCGATGGAGCTGGAAGTAACACTTGAGGATGAGATCAGCTAACATTGCTGGATGTGATTTGACAGGTACGCTGTGCTTTACCCGTGCTGCGGTTGCCGGGATAGTGTCCGGGTAACATGATGGGTATGCTGCGCTTTCCTGTCCTGCGGTTGCCAGGATACTGTCCGGATTGTAGGACGGCTAAAGGAGCAAGCGACGTACCCGTCAGGTTGCTATCACTCCAGGCCAGGCGCGCCCATTATTACGGATACACGATGGCACTATTACAAATTTCAGAACCCGGTGAATCAACTGCGCCACACCAGCATCGGCTGGCGGCGGGTATAGACCTGGGAACCACCAATTCCCTGGTGGCCAGTGTCCGTAGTGGCGTCGCCGAGACCTTGCCGGATCTTGATGGCCAGCACCTGTTGCCATCAGTGGTGCATTACTCTGCAGGCGCCAGTCCGGTTGTCGGGCAGGCAGCACTGTCGTTTGCCGAAAAAGATCCGTTGAGTACCATCGCTTCAGTCAAGCGCCTGATGGGCCGTGGTGTTGATGATGTGAAACACGCGAGTGGCTATTTGCCCTATGCGTTTGTCCCGGGCAACAGTGGCATGCCGCTACTGCATACCGCAGCAGGGGATGTCAGCCCGGTCGAGGTGTCTGCCGAAATTCTGCGTCACCTTAGGGCGCGTGCAGAGGCAACTCTTGGCGGAGAACTGCAGGGTGTGGTTGTCACGGTACCGGCCTATTTCGATGATGCACAGCGCCAGGCAACCAAGGATGCCGCCCGGCTTGCGGGCCTGAATGTGCTGCGTCTGTTGAATGAACCGACGGCCGCTGCAGTTGCCTACGGACTTGATAAGGGGTCTGAAGGCGTGATTGCTATCTATGACCTCGGTGGCGGCACCTTCGATATTTCCATCCTGCGTCTGAACAAGGGCGTCTTTGAAGTGTTGTCGACGGCAGGTGACACTGCGCTCGGCGGTGATGACATGGATCGTCTGCTCGCAGACTGGCTGATGCAGCAGGCAGGCATTGCTGCGAGCGCAGGGCATGGACAGCAGCGTCACATATTGCAGCTTGCCCGGGCTGCCAAAGAGGCCTTGTCGAGCGCAGAAACGACCAGTATTACCCTTGATCGCGAGGACGGTTCTTCATGGGCGGGCAGTCTTTCCCGTAGCGAGTTCAGCAAGCTGATTACACCTCTGGTAGAAAAGACCCTCGGACCCTGTCGCCGTGCGTTGCGGGATGCAGGCTTGCGCGCCGCTGATGTGCAGTCTGTGGTTATGGTGGGTGGTTCCACCCGTGTGCCACTGGTGCGTGAGCGGATTGCCGGGTTCTTTGCAACAGAACCAAGAGTGGATCTTGATCCCGACAAGGTGGTCGCCATCGGGGCTGCTATCCAGGCCGATATCCTCGCCGGTAACAAGCCGGATGATGATATGTTGCTGCTGGACGTGATCCCCCTGTCGCTGGGTCTTGAGACCATGGGGGGGCTGACCGAGAAAGTGATTCATCGCAATACCACGATTCCTGCCGCACGGGCGCAGGAATTTACTACTTTCAAGGATGGCCAGACAGCCATGTCATTGCACGTGGTGCAGGGCGAGCGTGAGCTGGTGGATGATTGCCGCTCACTGGCCCGTTTTGAACTGCGGGATATCCCGCCGATGGTGGCAGGGGCCGCACGCATCAAGGTGACCTTCCAGGTAGATGCCGATGGGTTGTTGAACGTGACGGCAGCAGAAGAAACGCAGGGCGTTACCAGCAGTATTGAGGTTAAACCTTCATATGGCCTTGGAGATAATGAAGTTGAGGCCATGTTGCGAGCTTCCATGGAGTATGCAGCCGACGACAGGGATGCCCGCCGCCTGCGCGAACAGCAGGTCGATGCTGATCGGGTGCTGCAAGCCTTGCAGTCAGCGCTGGCCGTGGATGGTGAGCAGTTGCTGGATGCGCAGGAACGCAGTGCCATTGATGCGGCAGCAGAACTGCTTGCCGAACAGCGCAAGGGCAGCGATTATCGCGCCATTAAAAAGGCGATTGAAGCCGTTGAGAAAGCAAGCAGTGGTTACGTTGAGCGACGCATGAACAGCAGTATTCGTGATGCCATGGCCGGACATAAGGTCGACGAATTCTGAATAAAATTTTTACGAAAATTAAAGAGACAGCCGCTATGCCACAAATAATATTCTTGCCGCATGAGGAAATCTGCCCGGAGGGCGCTGTTATCGAGGTCGAGTCCGGTGCCACAATTTGTGATGCCGCCTTGCAGCATGGTATCGAGATCGAGCATGCCTGCGAGAAGTCCTGTGCCTGTACCACCTGCCATGTGTATATCCGTGAAGGTGCCGAGTCGCTGCTGGAATCTGATGAAGACGAGGATGATCTGCTCGACAAGGCATGGGGACTCGATCCGGACTCACGCCTGAGTTGCCAGGCGAGAGTCGCTGACAAGGATCTGGTGGTGGAGATACCGAAGTACACCATTAATATGGTGAGTGAGAACCATTAACCAATAACAGCCCGGAGACTGGCATGAGCCTGAAATGGACAGACGTACTGGATATTGCGATTGAGCTGGAAGATGCGTATCCGGATGTAGACCCGCTTAAGGTGAATTTCGTCGACCTGCGCAAGTGGGTGTTGGCGCTTGATGATTTCGATGATGATCCTGAACACTGTGGTGAACGCATCCTCGAAGGCATCCAGATGGCCTGGATCGAAGAACGGGGATAGCAGCGTTTTTCAGGCTCCAGACTCTGGTGATTTATGACGGGTACGTCGCTTTCGCTCCTTTACCCGTCCTACATGATAGGTTGTGTGTGTTGTTCATGACGGGTACGTTGCACATCGTGCATAAGACATTAATTGTAGGATGGGTAAAGCGCAGCGTACCCA
>JAQBDO010000379.1:0-4212 GCA_032124375.1 Gammaproteobacteria bacterium | reverse complement strand
GTTTTTCACGGGCCTGTCGGGTTCCGGCAAGTCGACACTGGCGAAGATACTGTATGCCCGCTTTATCGAAGAAGGTGGCCGCCCGGTGACCTTGCTGGATGGTGACGTGGTACGTTTGAATCTGTCCAGTGAGTTGGGCTTTTCAAGAGAACATCGCAACATCAACGTGCGCCGCATCGGTTTTGTGGCCAGCGAGATCACCAAGAACGGCGGTATCGCCATCTGTGCACCGATTGCGCCGTATACCGCCATGCGGCGTGATGTTCGGGAGACCATCGAGCAGCACGGCGCCTTTATAGAAATATTTGCCGCGACGCCGCTGGAAGTATGTGAGGGGCGTGACCGCAAGGGTTTGTACGCCAAGGCACGCGAGGGAATCATCCCGGAGTTCACGGGTATCAGTGACCCCTATGAAGAGCCGCAACATCCGGAGATAAGGGTTGATACCACGGGCAAGACACCGATACAGGCAGCGCAGGAAATCATGCTGTATTTGTTGCGAGAGGGATATATTGATACGGATGATGTCTGCGCTGAAGATGGTTTGTAGCCGAGGCTTGCGACAGTGATACAGTTTTAAACTGATTTGAGAATTATCAGCAAAAGAATTACGCAGAAAATTAATCTTTGATTCAACTCCCTCTCTCTCCCTATCTCTCTCTTTATCCTGGGGAGGACTTTTGAGGTGTATATCGATTATGGTATACAATATGATATCATTTTGTATATCTTACAAGTAAGGTGATGTAATGACTGCAATATCTCTTAAACTACCGGATGAGCTGGCCCGGAAAAGTACACAGGCTGCCGAGAAGATGGGTATTTCCAGAACAGAGCTGATTCGTGTTGCCCTTGAACATGAGTTAGACCTTATAAGCAAGCGCATGGAACGAGCAGACATGGCAAAGGCTATTGAGGCCATGCACAAGGATCCGGACTATGAGCGGGAAAGTGCAATTCTGGATCAGGGGCTGATGGAGAGTTTGCCCAATGAGCCGGACAACTGGTGGCAGGGGTAGCACGATTGACAAGGGGCGGGGTGTATCTTGCGCGCCTTGATCCGGCAAAGGGCGCTGAGGTCGGCAAACTCAGACCCGTGGTCGTATTGACCGATCAGTTCCTGCTGGATGTGAAACCTGCCCATATTTTCGTCTGTCCATTAAGCGGCCGTTCAAACCCGGATTACCAGGCATTGCATTTTTCGCTGCCGGCGCGCGATAGTCTTAAGGTACAAAGCTATGCACTGGTCGAACATTGTCGCTCAATTTCAATTCATCGCCTGCAATCAGATCGCCTGGCGAAGTTGGAAGTTAATGAACTGAATGAAATCATCCGCAGGCTGCATCGTCTGGTTGGGTGGTAATAAAGATAATGGCCACGGAACCCACGGAAAAATTATTATTAAGGTATTTATATTTCCGTGTTCTTCCGTGGATTCCGTGGCTATAGATTTGTTGTTTTTAAAATCAAAGAGATGAGAAAAATATGAACGTTGTAATGATCGGTTCCGGTTATGTAGGGCTGGTATCAGGCGCCTGCTTTGCAGAGTTTGGTGCAAACGTCACCTGTCTGGATGTCGACAAGGGCAAGATTGATTCGTTAAATGCCGGGAAAATACCCATTTATGAGCCGGGGCTTGAGGATCTTGTCGCGCGTAATGTCGCTGCCGGGCGCTTGCAGTTCACCACTGCATACGATCCGGTCGTCGGTGAGGCCGACCTGGTGTTTATTGCGGTCGGTACGCCGACCCGTCGCGGTGATGGTCACGCAGACCTGGTCTATGTCTACGAGGCTGCAAAACAGATAGCCCGGCACCTGTCCGGCTATACCGTCATCGTGGATAAATCCACGGTGCCTGTTGGTACCGCGCGGCAGGTTGCACGCCTTATCCGGGAGGAAAATTCCGCGGCGGACTTTGATGTCGCTTCAAACCCGGAGTTCTTGCGCGAAGGTGCAGCCATCGGTGATTTTATGCGTCCCGACCGGGTGGTGCTGGGGGTGGAGTCCGAGCGGGCCGAGAAGTTGCTGCGTGAGTTGTACCGGCCAATCAATCTGATTGAAGCACCTATCCATGTGACTAACCTGGAAAGTGCTGAACTGGTGAAGTATGCAGCCAATGCCTTTCTCGCTACCAAGATCAGTTTTATAAACGAGATCGCCAATCTGTGCGAGCAGGTTGGCGCAGATGTGCATGCGGTTGCGAAAGGTATGGGACTGGATGGTCGGATAGGCAGGAAATTTTTACATGCGGGTCCGGGTTATGGTGGCTCCTGCTTTCCAAAAGATACGACGGCGCTCATTAGAATTGCCCAGGAAAATGGTGCCTCCTGCCGGATTGTCGAGGCGGCAGTAGAAGTCAATGCAGCCCAGAAGGCGCGCATGGTGAAAAAGATTCGCGAAGTACTGGGTGGCAGTGAATCAGGAAAGACAATCGCTGTCCTTGGACTTACGTTTAAACCCGAGACTGACGATATGCGTGATTCGCCTTCGTTGGCCATTATCCCGAACCTGATTGACAAGGGTGCCGTTGTCCATGCGCACGACCCGCAGGGTGTTGAAGAAGCAAGGAAACTGTTACCGGGGCAGGTGTGTTACTTCGAAGATATCTTTGCTGCCGTTAAAGGTGCCGACCTCGTGGTCCTGATGACAGAATGGAATGAGTACCGCGGGCTGGATCTGGTGCGGGTAAAGCAGTTGATGCGGGGTGACGCCTTTGTTGATTTGCGTAATGTCTATGAGCCGGAACGGATGCGTGAGCTGGGTTTCCAGTATTCGTGTATCGGTCGGCCTCTGTATAAAACAAAAGAGGTGTAATTGATGGGTACTATTGCAGTGGTTGGTTTGGGTTATGTGGGTTTTCCGCTGGCAGTCGAGTTTGGCAAGGTTCGAAAGACAATCGGTTTCGACCTGTCGGAAGAAAAGGTGGCGAGTTACAAGC
Organism: Gammaproteobacteria bacterium; assembly: GCA_032124375.1. GTDB lineage: Bacteria > Pseudomonadota > Gammaproteobacteria > UBA9214 > UBA9214 > UBA9214. Next base: position 1,274 of record JAQBDO010000379.1, on the reverse strand, counting down.
GCTTTGTCGATCCCACCGGCGAGTTGCCGGATGAGGATATCCGGGCGGCTAAACAGCTTACCGTGACCACTGATCCTGAATTAATAGGGGAGGCCGACTACATCATTGTCGCGGTGCCCACGCCGATCGATGAGGCGCGCCGGCCTGATTTCGGACCACTGGTCAGCGCCAGTCGCACGGTCGGTCAGAACATGAAGAAAGGCGCCATTGTTGTCTATGAATCTACCGTCTATCCGGGCGCGACTGAGGAAGAGTGTATTCCGGTGCTGGAGGAACACTCCGGGCTCAAGTGGAAGCAGGATTTTCATGTGGGCTATTCGCCGGAGCGCATCAATCCGGGTGATAAAGAGCATACCCTGACAAAGATCACCAAGGTGGTGTCCGGTGATGACGCAAACACGCTTGATCTGGTTGCAGACCTGTATGCCTCGATTATTACCGCAGGCGTTTACCGGGCCTCCTCCATCCAGGTCGCAGAGGCGGCCAAGGTGATCGAGAATACCCAGCGTGATCTGAATATTGCCCTGATGAACGAGCTCACGATTATTTTCGGGAAAATGGGCATCGATACCATCGAGGTACTTGAGGCTGCGGGCACCAAGTGGAATTTCCTGCCGTTCCGACCGGGGCTGGTCGGAGGGCATTGCATCGGGGTTGACCCTTATTACCTTACCTACAAGGCCGACATGCTGGGTTATCACCCGCAGGTGATACTGTCGGGGCGCCGCATCAACGACGGTATGGGCGCCTATATTGCTGCACAAACCGTCAAGCAGATGATCAGGAGCGGCACGCCGATCAAAGGTTCAAGAGTTCATGTCCTTGGCCTGACGTTCAAGGAGGATGTGCCTGATCTGCGCAACTCACGGGTCATCGATATTATTCACGAGCTCGAATCATTCGGCATTAAGGTCGATGTGTATGACCCGCTCGCCTCCAGGGCCGAGGCCCTGCATGAATACAATGTGGCGTTGACAGACTGGGATGACCTGCCGGTGGCCGATGCGATCATCATGGCGGTGGCACACAGGGAATTTCTGGGAAGGCCCTTGTCTGACTACCAGCAGAAAGTAGTCGCCGGCGGTTGCTTCATCGATGTGAAGTCAAAATTTGACCGGGAAGCCTTGCACGCTGCCGGACTCTGCGTATGGCGCTTATAACCAGTGTCCGTAGCCTCAAGTAGGTCGGGTAAAGGAACAAAGTGACGTACCCGACAAAAGGCAGGAATATCTGTTGGGTACGCTACGCTTTACCCAACCTACAAAATAATCCTC
>JAQBDO010000378.1:0-6234 GCA_032124375.1 Gammaproteobacteria bacterium | reverse complement strand
AAGATATTGGCCGTCGGAAACCCAATGGTCCGGCCGCGCTTGTCGCCGTGAGCGACCCGCCCGCACATCGAGTAAGGCCGGCCCAGCAGCGCGGCTGCAGCGGTCAAATCACCCTGCTGCAAGGCCTCCCGGATACGCGTGCTGCTGACACGAACCGTTCCCACATTGAAGGTGTGCATGTTGACCACCGGAAAGCCGTGCTGCTGACCCGCCTGCTGCAGCATTTCATAGTTGCCGCTGCGCGCATTGCCATAGCGAAAATCATCCCCAACGACCAGGTACTTCACATCCAGGCCCTCCAGCAGAATACGCTGGATGAATGCTTCCGGCGCAAGACTCGCCAGCTGCTCGTCAAAGCGCAGGCAGACAACCCGGTCAATGCCACAGTGTTGCATGACTTCCAGCTTCTCGCGAAAACGTGTCAGCCGGGCCGGCGCTGCTGCCGGCGTGAAATATTCACGCGGTTGCGGTTCAAAGGTTATCAGGGTGACCGGCAATTGCTGCCGCTTGCCCTGCTCTACCAGTTGCGCAAGCACCGCCTGATGCCCGAGATGGACACCGTCAAAGCTGCCAATGGTGGCCGCACAACCCCGGTGTTCAGGGCGCAGATTATATAAACCACGAACCAGTTCCATCAGTGGAGACTGACCTCAATTGTAAAGCGGGAAAGTATAAGGCATGCGGATATCAATCCTCATCATGCCGGTGTTGCCAGAGACTCCTGAGCCGCAAGCCAACAAGCTGCAGCGCAATAAAATACGCAGCCGCACCGGCCATGATGCAGACAAACAAAGCGGACAGCCGTGACCAAACCGACCAGTCCAGCCATACCTGCATGGTCGGCATGCCCCAGAACAGCACGGCACCGAGCGCAAGGCCAGCCACACCGATTTGCAGGAAAAACCGCGGCCAATCTGTTTCCGGAAGGTAGGCCTGCTGTTTTCTCAACATGCGATACAACAGGCCGGCATTTACCCAGGCCGCTATTGATGTCGCCAGTGCCAGCCCGGCATGTGGACCAGGCACATCCAGCATCACCAGCGGTACCACGAAAATCAGGTTCAGCACCATGTTGGTGACCAGCGCAACAATAGCAATACGCACCGGGGTGGTGGTGTCCTTGCGGGAATAAAACGCCGGCGCCAGCACCTTGATCAGCATGAATGCCGGCAGACCAACGGTATAGGCCATCAGGCTCAAACCCGCCATGTCCACGTCGGCGGCATTGAAATCACCGTAATGAAACAGCGTCGCCAGCATCGGTCGTGCCAGCATAAACAGGCCAATGGCTGACGGCAGTGCAATCAACAGCACCAGCCGCAACCCCCAGTCTACGGTGCGGGAAAACTCCAGCAGCGAGTCTGTGGCGTGACTGCGCGACAGACTCGGCAGGATGACAGTTGAAAGCGCAATGGCAAACACACCCAACGGGAATTCAACCAGACGATCAGAGTAGTACAACCAGCTGACGCTGCCGGCCACCAGGAACGAGGCAATCAGGGTATCGAACAACAGGTTAATCTGGGCAACCGATGAACCGATAATACCCGGCAGCATCAGCTTCATAATGCGCCGTACACCGGTATCCTGCATGCCCCAATGCGGACGGGGAAACAGGCCTATGCGCTGCAGCGATGGTAACAGAAACAGCACCTGCACAATGCCGGCGACCAGCACGCCACCGGCCAGTGCCAGCTCCGGCTGTGCCAGCTGTGGCGACACCACGACGGCCGCACCGATCAACACCACGTTCAGCCACACCGGCGCAAACGAGGCTGCCGCAAAACGACCGTAGGTATTGAGGATGCCCGCCGCAAATGCCACCAGTGACACCAGCAGCAAATAGGGAAAGGTCATGCGCAACATCACGGCGGCCAGATCAAACTGGGCCGGATCACGGTAGAGGAACCCCGGCGCAAAGATAGCCACCAGTACCGGGCTCGCCAGCACCCCGATGACCGTTATCAGGGACAGTACGCCCAGCATGGTACCGGCAACCCGGTTAACCAGTTGCTGCACCTCGGCGGCATCCTGCCGTGCCTTGTATTCCGAGATAATCGGCACGAAGGCCTGCGAAAAAGCGCCTTCGGCAAACAGGCGCCGCATGAAATTCGGGATTTTAAAAGCGACAAAAAAGGCATCCATGCTGGCGTCGGCCCCAAACCAGCGCGCCAGCACGACATCCCGGAGCAATCCAAGCACCCGCGACACCAGCGTCATGCTGCCTACAATTGCGGTATTTTTTAGTAACTTACGACTCATTTGCGCATGTATTTTTTGTCAGGAATTAAAAATGCTTCGACAGAGGCGGGAAAGGTATCAATTAAAACAGTCGCTTACCAGCAGGGTGTGGTGCAGACCTCGTCCTCGCCCCCTGGCAGGCAAGGCCTGTCTCCCCGGGAAAAGACAAGCCCAATATTGACAAATCCTGCCCAAATCCGCATAGTACGCCGTCTTTCGAATCATGGAATGCAGGAGCAGTTGTTTTGGCCAATTCAGCACAAGCATTAAAGCGCGCACGACAGGCAGAAAATCACCGTCAACGGAACGCGAGTCAGCGCTCCAGCATGCGCACAGCGATCAAAAAAGTACTCGCCGCAATTGAGAGTGGCGATAGTGACAAGGCCAGGCAAGCCTACGCTGCCGCCGTGCCGGCCATTGACAGCGCAGCCGGCAAGGGACTTATCCATGCAAACAAGGCCGCGCGTCACAAAAGCCGCCTTAATCAGCATATTCGCAGCCTCTAGGCCGCAGCAGAGAGTTACAAGGAAGCCGGTCATTGACCGGCTTTTTTTTGCTGTTGTTTTGCAGGGCCGAATTTATTCGGCCTGTTGCAAACTGAGCCACTACCCGGTGTCAACAACACTACACAGCAAATATCCAGGGTCAGGTCGTTAATACCAGATTGTCGCGATGCAGCAATTCCACCTCATCGACATAACCCAGTAGTTGTTCAATCCGGCTGCTCGGTTGCCCGATAATCTTTTCTGATTCCGACACGCTGTAATTCACCAGGCCACGGGCAACCTCTTCGCCCGCTGGACCAATACAGATCACCAGATCACCACGCTTAAAGGTGCCTTCAACCCGGGTAACACCGACCGGCAGCAAACTGCTACCCGAATTGCGTAACTTGTTCACGGCACCTGCGTCCAGCTGCAGGCGTCCCCGCACCTGTAACCGACTCGCGAGCCATTGCTTGCGCGCCGCAAAGGGTGCGCAAACCGGATACAAACGGGTGCCGAGGGCTTCGTCTGCCGCCACCCGTCGCAGCACGTTTGTTTCATGACCAGAGGCGATCAATGTCAGCGCACCGGAACGGGCCGCGCGGGCCGCAGCCCTCACCTTGGTCAGCATCCCGCCTTGTCCCAGCGCCCCGCCGCTACCGGCAGCCATACCTTCCAGGGCTGCATCACCGGCCTGCGCCTCCGTGATCAGGCGGGCGTGAGGATTGACGCGCGGATCACTGTCCAGCAAGCCATCCTGGTCGGTCAGTAACACCAGCAGGTCAGCGCCAACCAGATTGGCCACCAGTGCCGCCAGGGTGTCATTGTCACCGAGGCGTATCTCAGCGGTGGTCACGGTATCGTTTTCGTTGACGATGGGGATCACCCCCAGATCGAGCAAGGTCCGCAAGGTGCTGCGTGCATTCAGATAACGCTGCCGATCTGCCAGATCTTCATGTGTTAACAGCACCTGGGCAGTATGCAAACCGTATTTCTGGAACCGCGACTCGTACGCCTGCACCAGCCCCATCTGTCCGACGGCGGCGGCCGCCTGTAATTGATGCAGGGAGCGCGGGCGCTGCGTCCAACCCAGTCGCGTCATGCCGGCAGCGACTGCACCGGATGACACCAGCAGAATTTCACGCCCGGCCTGTTGCAGGGCAGCTATTTGTTCGACCCAGCTGTCAATGGCATCGAGAGCCAGCCCCTTCCCGTCATTGGTCAACAGCGCACTGCCGATCTTGACGACCCAACGCTGACACTCGCTCGTTTTAATCTTGTCGGACATATCACTTAATCTGTCTGGGAGACTTTACCCAGGTCATTGTAAAAATGCTTGCTGCAGGAGCGGCGTCTCGCCGCGATTCGCGCCGGGGACGCGGCGTTCCTGCAAAAAGATTTTGAGCTGGCGCATTTACAGCAGAGACTACTCGTCTTCCATGCTGTCTGTCATCTCCTGCCGCTGCTCGATGAAATCCATTGCCGCATGCACCAGCGTATCCGTGCCATCATGCGCCATCGCGGAAATCTCAAATACCCGGCCCGTCCAGTCCAGCGCATCAATGACACCCTGACAGCGCTGCGCACGCTCATCCTCGGCAATCAGGTCTGTCTTGTTGAGCACCAGCCAGCGCTCCCGTGTCGCGATATCCGAATCAAATGCGGCCAGCTCGTCAACGATCGTGGCGACATCTTTCACCGGATCACCTAATGGCCCCATGTCGACCAGATGCAACAACAGGTGAGTGCGCGACAGGTGTTTCAGGAACTGAATACCGAGACCCGCTCCCTCTGCCGCCCCCGCAATCAAGCCAGGCACATCCGCCATCACAAAGCTGCGATGAGCAGAGGCACGCACCACTCCCAGATTTGGATAGAGCGTGGTAAACGGGTAATCCGCAATTTTCGGACGTGCCGACGATACCGCACTGATCAGGGTGGACTTGCCTGCATTGGGCATGCCCAGCAGTCCAACGTCCGCCAGCAACTTCATCTCCAGCCGCAAATGACGTTTCTCTCCGGGCGTGCCGGGCTTGGACTGGCGTGGCGTCCGGTTGGTCGACGTTTTGTAGCGGGCATTACCAAGCCCATGGAAACCGCCTTTGGCAACCAACAGGCGCTGACCATCCCGGACCAGGTCACCGATTAATTCTTCGGTATCCTCTTCATGTACCAGGGTGCCGACCGGCACCTTGACGATCAGGTCATCACCGGACCTGCCGGTACAGTTTTTCCCTCTGCCGCTTTCACCCCGCCCGGCAAGAAATTTTCGTGCATGACGAAAATCAATCAGCGTATTGATGGCACTGTCTGCTTCCAGATAGACACTGCCACCATCGCCACCATCACCGCCATCCGGTCCGCCGAAGGGAATAAATTTCTCGCGCCGAAAACTGACAGCACCGCCGCCGCCGTCCCCCCCGCGCACGTCAATAGTCGCTTCATCGATGAATTTCATGGTGTCACTGGTGTTTCACTCAAAAACAAAAAACCCCGCTCTAAGGCGGGGCTTGATGTAACCGGCTGAAGTTCGCTTCAGCCCGCTACAATTTCAACAAACTTGCGATTTTTCACCCCGCGTTGCACAAACTGGACAACGCCATGACTCTTGGCAAACAAGGTATGATCCCTGCCGCAACCGACATTCTTGCCGGGATGGAAACGCGTGCCACGCTGACGTACCAGAATGTTACCGGCCAGTACTGTCTCACCACCATAGCGTTTCACACCCAGTCGTTTCGATTCTGAATCGCGACCATTACGGGTACTGCCGCCTGCTTTTTTATGTGCCATTGAATAGTCCTCTGAATCGGGCGGCTAGCCGCTAATACCGGTAATTTCAACTTCAGTGTAGTTCTGACGGTGCCCCATCTTTTTCATGTGATGCTTGCGCCGGCGGAACTTGATAATGTGTACTTTCTTGGCACGGCCGTGCGCTTTGACTGTAGCGGTTACCTTGCCGCCAGTAACCAGCGGCGTACCAATCTTTACGTCTTCCCCTTCACCAACCATGAGAACATGATCGAATTCGACAGCATCACCTTCACTGGCGTCAAGTGTCTCAACCCGCAAGGTCTCGCCCTGGGTCACGCGATACTGCTTTCCACCCGTCTTTATAACCGCATACATGTCAAAAACTCCAAAACTTCAGATTCATTGTCGAAAAAGGCCGCTAAGTCTAATGTTTGCACCCGGCCAGGTCAATCAAATCCATTCTGGCACAAGGCGGTTAAGCCCGTTAAACTTGCCGGTCTTACTGTTTTGACAACTTCGGGGTGCGACACGTCGTTCAAATGACCGCTTAATTATGCTAAAAATTGTTAATAAACAATCGGATGCTATATTCATCGACTCCGTTCGGAGCTTGCTTGCGGATGATATGGGGGCGGTAAATGCACTCATCCACAGCTCCCTGCACAGTGATGTAGCCCTGATCAACCAGCTATCTCACTATATTATCAACAGTGGCGGCAAACGACTGCGTCCGATGCTGGTACTACTGGCGGCC
>JAQBDO010000377.1:0-6855 GCA_032124375.1 Gammaproteobacteria bacterium | reverse complement strand
AGGTTTCATATCGTCCCGGTTACAATTTTATTGAAAGCCGTCAAACGGTTTCGCAAATCAACATTACCCAGGCCGTGATCAGGAAACAGCGTCGGGAAGTCGCCTTGTTCCCCGTGCAGTGCCATGTAATTAAGAATAACGGTTTCTACCAGCAGGTTTACCTGATTGGCTGCCGGTGTGGCATTGGTTTCGACCGAACCATCTGCCCGGAAATAACCGAGCTGTTGATGTTTTGCCTGTTCGAATGGGTCGGCACCGAGTAATACGGCCGGTGAGCCGGGATTATATACAAGGAAGAAGGCCGATCCGGTTGATGAGTTATCCCCGGTCCAGACGCCCTTGCCGCCGCCCATCATGCTGTCGTCGGTCATGCCATTGCTGAACACAGATCCATCACTGTACACATAGATCATCAAGGGTATGCCGCTGCCATTGTTGGCGCGTGCGGCATACTCAAGACAGGCACCAATGCATCGTCCGGCACGCAGATCGCGCATTTCGCCGGTCGCGCGGTCACCGGTATGGTAATCATAGCCGCCCATGGTGATAGTTCCTGCCCCGGCAAAACCGTTGACTACCATTTTCATGACCGAGGCGGTTTTACGGAATTCAGTGTCATTGTCGAATTCAGTCTGCGTGAATATTCCGGAGGCGCCGACGACGTCAGGGTCAAGTGCAGGGTTAAGTATTGAAGGATTGCCAAAACGATCAGCGATGTCGGCTGCCTTGACATAGCCGCATTGCACCAGATCCTTGATGACGGCATCTGCTGACACCCGGGTATCGACATTATTCAGTTTCATTTTGCTGATACGCTCAATCGATTCCATCACAGCCACGGCATCATCCTGGCTGAGCACGCCGATCAGTTTGCCGGTGTTGACCATGCCGGTGACATCAGTCGGGCGATCGACTTTTGTGGGTCGTATACCGGGATCTATCATCATTGCCGGCGCCATGGAGTTGCCGCCGGAGTCTGAGCTGCGAGAGCCGATCAATGTCAGCAGGCTGCCATCCGATCCGGTTCGTGCGATGCCATACATCGGGTTGTGCGGGTTGTTACCGGTGTCATTGTCCGAACGCGACGGTATCACCGCGCCATTCACCAGGCCAGCGCGGCTGCCTGCCTTCTCCCGTATGCCCTGTAGCATGGCACTGCTGGAATGAAACGCAAGTCCGAAATCAGTGTTAATAAAGTTGCTTGCCGTCATTGGGTTGATTGAGTCAGGCAGCATGTCACCCGGCAGCCCGAGTTTGCTGTAGCCGGCAGTACTGAGTGGGTCCAGTTGTCCATCCGCCTGTCCGACCAGGACGTTGGAACCCGAGAAATTGGCGCCACCGGCAAGGTCAAAACAGATAAACGGTATTTTTCCGGCACCCAGTGACCTGATGCCACAGGATGTCTTTAACGCTTCAATATCAGATGACAGTGCCGCGGCAGCCGAGCGTGGATTAGCAAACAGGCCAAATAGACTGGGCGCGGTCACCAGCCCCAGTCCGGATGCCAGACCTTGCGACAGAAAGTCGCGTCGGCTCACGGGACGGCCGTGATCATTGAGACATAACGGCTCGTTTAATTCACGATAGTTGCGTTTTCTGGCCATGCATTACTCCCGGTTTCAGTGCTATTGAATCAGCATGGCTGCACTGCCTAAGGCGGCAGCACAGGTTGCCTTGACGATTTGTTGGGTGCGCAGTGTCGTGTCACAAGACGGCTGTGGCGGACACGAGATGGTGGTTCCCAGAATAAGTATCAGGTTATCCAGTTCGCTGCGCACGCTGGTGAGATCCGGCTGTGTAGTCAAACCGGTGCCGATGATGTTCTCCAGCAAAGGAGATATAACCAGGTCTCGTTTTGCCAGGCTGTCGAACGCAGTAGATGCTGTCGCGTTAAAATTGAAACTTTGAATGCCCGCGCTGTCCTGAAAGTAGTCGTCGCGCAAGATTAAGCCGTTGTTGTCCACCAATGCGCTGCAATACTCAATAGCCAGCTGAGAGACAGCCATCTGGTGCGCGGACAGAAACCCCTCAATATTTTCTACCGTGGGTAGCTGCTGTTTGATCGTTGTGAAAACGTCGCCTACATCCAGCTGATTACGAGGGACAGCGGTTACCGTTGACATGGTGGTGTTGATCTCGTCAAAATTTCGTACCCCGATATCGGACACATCGGGCTTATCGGGCGGTGCTGCCGGCGTCACCGGTGCAGCTTCAAGCACAATATTGGCAGCTGATCCAAGCACCTCGAAAGTAAGGAAGAATTCGTCTGTTTCCGGGCCTTTCTCCAGTGTGATCACTGTCCCCAGGTTTGACAAGGGCTGGCCAATACCAGGCATGTAAAAACTGCTGCTGATTAAGGTATTGAGGTTCTGGTAGGCCTGGCCAACGGTCGCCACCTTGCCATTGATACCAATACGCATACCGGCCACTGGTATATTGTCCGGCGTGACTGCCGGGTCAAGGCTGATAAAGACGGGTTTGTTGAACAGGTAACTGTAGTTATCAAACTGGCTTACCTCAAATACGACATAACTGTCAGGGACGCCGGTGTGCTCAGTGACACTGAACAGCAGGAAAAATTTTTCGCCAACACCTACAGAAAAGTTCTGGGCAATCTGTTCGTCGTTCAACGCGCGGTTGTGAATGGCCACCAGCCGAAACTTGCCTTGCCATTGCTTTTTACCGGACACCTCATTACCGAGCACAAAGGCATAGTTATTTACCCAGTCCACCAGGTTAGCGGCGGGCCCCAGGTCGAGATCACCAGTGAATGCGCCGTTTACATAAATGCGCCTGCCATTCACCGGGTCATAGGTGATCACGACATGTTGCAGGGTGGCCTGCAGATCTTCATCGTCATCCGCCGTGGTTAATGAAGCACCACTACGCTGCTGCACATCATAGTTATAAAGTATTTGTCCGAGCGTGAAATTACGCTCGTCATCACTGCCGGCATAACTGATGATGCGTGCCGGGCCTTCCTGGGAGACATTTGCCGGCACTACCCATGCTTCGATGGAGTACTCGCCGGTCGCAGTGATCAGGTCGTAGAGTTTTTTGCTGGACGCCGTCGTTGCCTGCGCCCGGCCACTGATAACATCGATACCCCAGCCACCAACCCAATCCACTTCACCGCTGAATTCAAGATGCATTCCGGGATTAACACCGCTGGTATCATATGCGGTCGTGCCCTCACCGGTTTTAAACTGATACAGCGCAATGACATTATCTTCATAGCGATGGCCACCACTTGCCACAATCCCTTCCAGCAGAGACAGTGCCTTGCTGGTTACCAGTGTCTCGTCCACGCCGGTGGGTGTGATCGGGCCCGCAAATGCTGTAATGGCGGCTTCCATTAATGCTGCAGAGGCATCGCAATCAGTGCTGCCGGTATTGTCGGGATCCCAGCAATTATGAGATTCCTCCCCCAGTCGCAGCACAAAGCGTGAGTTGGCGGGATTGTCGAGGTCAATTTTTGCCCTGGCGGCCTCATAGGCCGTATCTGCATTGCTGTCAGCGAAGAAAGGTGCTTGTGCATCGATGGCAGAATCAACATGACAACCGGCGCAGTTGGCCGTTAATAACGGGTGCACGGTGCTGGCAAACAGGCTGGAGTTGTCAGGGAAGTTTTTACTGGTGCCTGGATCCCTGAGTGACGGTGCCTTTAGCTCAACGATATTGCCGTCGCCACTTACGCCGCCTGCCCAGGCAGCGATATATGCCGTGATGACATCACCGCAGGCACTGTCGCTGTCCAGCCAGCAATTATGTCCGCCTGCAACTTTGCTGACCATGCGGGAATCAGCCGGCCTGGACAGGTCAACAATCGTGTTTGCCTGAGAATAGGCAAGATTTATGTCATCCATGCGTACAAAATTTGGAGATTGCCCGGCAGTACCGTGACAGGCACCACAACGGTTCTGGTCGTTCAGGTTCTCCCAGACATTAAGTCTGAATGCCTGTACATCGGTGGTGGCGGCCGCCGGTCCGGAGTAATTAAACAGTACCGATGAGTTTGAAGTAACCGGGTTGCTTTTTGTGTCTTCCCCGCCGCATGCGACAAGTATTGCAGCCAGCAGGCTGACGAGAAAAATTCTGGCAAGCACCGTACTGCATGGTTTGACATTTATATGCATGGCTAGATTCCCTTGCAGTAGGCGGCTGTTTCGGCGAATACAGTTTTCATGTTGTAGTTGTCGGCCTTGAAACTGGCGGTGATGTTATCTATGCGGGATCGGTCAAGACTGTTGCCTGGTTCACGCAGACACACTGTTTTAAATACTTTTCCAACCTGACAGCGTGCAAAGGCTTCACTGCTGGCGAGCTCTACCCCGAGAGATTTGGCGCCGTCACCGGATCCAGGCAGGTTGCCGTCCCATCCCAGCAGCGCGTTCTGTCCCGAGCGCCAGTAGTTGTCCCAGTGATCGTCAGATGTGACGAATCCGTACTTGAAGGTGTTCTCGTTGATGTGGTACTTGGGCTGTGTCGCACCCTGTGTGAACTCAATGCGCTGTGAAACTGAATCGAAATTGTAGTAGGCAAACGCCTGTGCCATTGGGTCCATGCCGCTGTGACAACCAACGCAGGAGTTCAAAAATATCCGGCTGTCGCCGCCGGGGCTGCGAGATACATCCTGTCTTATCCTGTCCGGTGAACGGGATATGTCCTTGACCTGCTCAAGATCGTTGCAGAGGTGGTTCAGCAAGGTGAAACGAAACATGGCGCGGTTGGTGCCATCGACAAAAAATGCTTCCGCAGCTGCGCGTGATGTCATAATCCCGGCCGTCGCGATTGATGGCAGTCCATAATGCACTGACTGCATGTCGGCAATAAGATTGTCCTTCAGATCAATGCCCTGTTGTTCCATGGCCAGGTAGTGGTCATTACTTGATTGCAGGTTTCCCGGCAATCCGAGGGAGGGATCACCCATGTAAATCAGGTCAGCTGATAACAACTGGTTAAATGGTACCCCGTCACGAACCATACCAATGACTGTTGCGGTGTAATCATTCAGTGGTGCAAACAGGGTGCTGTCCCTGTTGGTCCACGGTGTGGCGAAGTTTTTCAGAGTGACATTATAGAAAGCACTGTTATCCATTGCGATCAGTGCAGCTTTACTGTCGTTGCCGGATATCAGTTCTGCTTCCATCGAATCAAGAACAGTTTTTGTCGGTGGTACGCCGGCAAGTCGGTCATGTATTCTTTTTGCCTGTCTGCGTTCAATGTCACCTGCCTGTGCAACGGTATGTACTTGCAATAGAAAACAGGTAACCAGGATATAAATAACTCTGTTTGTAAAGCAGGAAAGCAGTGAATTAGTCATAACTCCATCCCGAGATATTGTTAGTAGCAAATGACAGTGTTTGCATGGTTGTAAATACTGCAGGCAGACTGCACGGTCTACTGTGATTCAAGTCTCGGAATGTCATTCCATAACTACCCTATAGTTCAATTGCGATCCGGTATGTATGCAGAACACGATGCAGTTCACCTTTCAGGTCAGCTGCCTGTGTGATTGTGTTAATCGACTCAGCAAGGGCGTGCAGGCCCGTCATTATTCAGGGGGCAACATGAATTCTATAACCGGATATACACGGCGTAGCGTTAACAGGATGCGATCAGTCGCAATCTGTGGCGTGTCAGTGTTGCTGGTTGCCTGTGGTGAGGGTAGCGGCGGTAGCGGCGGTCAAAGCCCTGACCCGCTGATCGAGGATATCGGTATTGCCTATGTGCGCCGGCCGCTGAGTTATGACGCCAATGATGTACTGATAAAACCGGATACGCGCGATGTATTAACATATACGCCCGGCGGCGACCTGTTTTACAAACAACTGGCATCCCCCAGTGGTGAGGTAAAAAATGTAACCAAAGAGTTTACCGGCGGTCTGGGTGATGTACGCGATGTCGAGGTTTCTTACGATGGCAGACTACTGCTGTTTTCCATGCGTGCAGCAGATCTCCCCGATACGGACCCGGAAGACCAACCTACCTGGAATATCTGGGAATACGATATTTCAGAAAAAATACTACGACGGATTATTATTGCCGACGTCAATGCCGAAGCCGGTCAGGATATTACACCGCACTATTTGCCGGATGGCAGAATAATCTTTTCATCAACACGACAGCAGCTGACGAAAGCGACACAGCTGGATGAAGGCAAGCAGCAATATTCGGCGCTTGATGAAGATCGTAATGAATTGGCGGCTGTGTTGCATGTCATGAACAACGATGGCAATGATCTCCACCAGGTATCTTTCAATCAGAGTCATGATCTTGATCCGCTGGTATTAAATAGCGGGGAAATCGTATTCAGTCGCTGGGATAATATGGGTAACCGTGATGCTATCTCACTGTACAAGATGCATCCGGATGGTTCGGAACTGCAATTGCTGTATGGGGCACACAGCCATGACACCGGTACTAATGGCAACGATGTACACTTCCTGCAGCCACGCGAGTTGCAGAATGGAAACCTGCTGACGGTACTGCGCCCCAGGATACTGTTGCCTACCGATGATCCGGATATTTTCGAAGACATCATTGCCGATAACGGGAATCTGCTGGAAATCGAGATTGCAGACTACATCGACATTGCCGGCCCAACCGCGATAAATCGGGGCATTCTTAACGGCCCGGCACAGAAGCCGGCTGTTATCAACAAGGTTTTCACAGACGGCACGATTTCACCCGGTGGCGTTTTCCGTTCTGCCTGGCCGCTCCATGACGGCACCAACCGTGTGCTGGTTAGCTGGAGTCAGTGTCGTTTGCTGAAGGACAACCTTATTGTGCCCTGCACCCCGGATAGCCTGTCAGCACGGTCAGCGACCGAGGCAGACCCTGCCTATGGCATCT
>JAQBDO010000376.1:0-2658 GCA_032124375.1 Gammaproteobacteria bacterium | reverse complement strand
GAGTATCGGTCCTCATACTCCACATGATGGTACCAACGTGCTACTCAATTATCTAAGGACTGGCTGGCCCGAGGTGCAGTATGTCACAAGCATCCCGGGTACGGATTCACCCAAAATCCAGGCTGGTGTGTTTGATGATTTTGAGGCTGAATTACCCTCAGGTACAGACGAACACGGTATTTCACTTGGATTCCTGACGTTTAACGGTCCAAAAAGTACCGCAAGCATTTCCAGGGTTGCAGCACATCCCCCTCTGCCAGGTGAGAGAAAAGGTAACAACGTCCTGCAGTTGGACATGAACGTCAAGGACTGGGCTGGCGTAGTGCATACCTTCGAGAATGAGGCCGTCGATACGTGGACTCCTCTTGACTGGAGCAGCCTTGGCGGCTTCCGTTTCTGGCTATATGGGAACAACAGCGGAGCGGAGTTGTTTGTACACGTGATGGACAACCGGACAAGGTGCGCAACAAATGACACTGCAGAGCGTTATGGGTACGAATTCATTGATAACTTTTCCGGATGGAAACAAATTACCGTCAATTTCCCGGATATGGCTCGCGCGGAAATCTACAACCGTGCGCCGAATGATGGCTTCGGTTTGAACGAAGTGCATGGATGGGGCTTTGGTACCGCAAACAAAGGTCAGGCTACATATTACCTCGACGATTTTGAGTTGCTGACTAAACCTGATTCGGGGGTTGATGGGAGATGAAGACACTGCTGTTTCGATTGGTCCCTCGCGTTACAGGTATTATTACGATCCTGGCCATTTCCGGGTGCGTTTTTCCCGGTATTGGCGTGCATGATGAGTCGCTCGGATACAACGGCAGCTTTGAGATAGCGAGATCCGGACTGCCAGTCAACTGGTCAAGCTCCAGATACCCTATCAAGAGTGGCGATGCGGAGTTCTCCATTGATACCATGGATGCAATTAGCGGCGATCAATCTCTGAAGATCGTGGTTCACAGATTCGCTGAAGGTAGTCGCTGGAAGCCGTTCCTGTTTCAGGTCCGCGAAGCGGAGAAGGGGCAAACCTATGCAGTGCAATTCTGGTTGAAGTGTCAGGGGTGCAGGGTTCTGCTCGAAATCGGGAACGAGGGCAAGTACCACCCGTTTGGTGGTCAATCAGAGGCCGAAAAGCAGGACTACGCCGCACACCCCCGGATCAGGGAACTGCTCGACGAAGCCGAGATCGGCAAAGACGAATGGCGTCAGTTCCAGTACCGCTATACGGTTCCGAAAACTGATGGCAGCATACGATTTGAGCTGAAGTTCATGGGAACAGGCACTCTCTGGATTGATGATGTGCAGATTGAGCGAGTCGAAGAGGGTAGATAGCTGGAAGCGATGACAGAAGATTGGAATCGAGAGAGGTTCCTGGTAGCTGCAACATTGATTACATCGAAGGGACGCCTGTGTATGGAGAATTGTTGCTCAGGCGTGTGTGTGGCGAATTCCTCATCATGCTGACAAGTCAGATATCGTGAAGCGGCCTGAAAGTGAGGGTTCTGTTTTTTGCGCCATACGCCCGGCCAGCTACTCCGGCAGCGCGTTTCCGGTATCATGCGTGACCATCATGATCCCGATCACAACACAGGTTGTTTCCATTCTATGACGATTTCCGGGCGTATTGCACAGGAGTTGGGTGTCAACACCCGGCAGGTTGAAGCGGCAGTCAAATTGCTGGATGAGGGTGCCACCGTGCCTTTCATTTCACGCTACCGCAAGGAGGCCACTGAGGGGCTGGACGACACCCAGTTGCGTAACCTCGAGGAGCGCCTGGTCTATCTGCGCGAGCTGGAGGAGCGGCGCGACACGGTGCTGAAGAGCATCGCCGAACAGGACAAGCTGAGCCCGGAACTGGAGGCTGCCATCGCTGCCGCGGATACCAAGACGCGGCTGGAAGACCTGTACGCGCCCTATCGGCTCAAACGCCGCACCCGCGCGCAGATCGCGCGCGAAGCCGGCCTCGAGCCGGTGCTGGACAGCCTGCTGCAGGATCCCTCCCGGCAGCCGGACAGCGTGGCAAGCGGGTATCTGAACCCTGATGCCGGCTTTGCCGATGCCGCTGCGGTGCTCGACGGCGCTCGGCAGATTTTCCTGGAGCGAGTGGCGGAACAGGCCGACCTGGTGGGCACACTGCGTGATCAGGCCTGGGAGCAGGGCCTGCTGGTCTCGCAGCTCATCGACGGACAGCAGCAGAGCGGTGCCAAGTTTTCGGACTATTTCGATTTCTCCGAGCCACTGCAGAAGCTTCCCTCGCACCGCGCGCTGGCGTTGTTCCGTGCCCGTGGCGAAGGCGTGCTGCGGCTCAAGCTGGTGATCCCCGGCCAGGACGATCTCGCCGCCAGCAATGACACGGGCAGCTGCGACCGCCGCATCGCTGCGCATTTCGCTATACACGACCAGGGCCGTCCCGCCGATGCCTGGCTGTCGATGTCGGTGCGCCTTGCCTGGCGTGCCAAGTTGTCGCTGCAGATCGAGAGCGAACTGTTCACGCGCGTCCGTGAACAGGCCGAGCAAGAGGCCATCAGGGTGTTCGGTGAGAACCTGCGCGACCTGCTGCTGGCAGCGCCGGCCGGCATGCGCGTCACGCTGGGGCTGGACCCGGGGCTGCGCACCGGCGTCAAGGTGGTGGTGGTCGATGCCACCGGCAAG
>JAQBDO010000375.1:0-2529 GCA_032124375.1 Gammaproteobacteria bacterium | reverse complement strand
TACCTGTGGATGAGTATGGTCACTTTCATGCACGACGCCACCCACCACACCCTGTTCGAGAAGCCCTGGAAAAACCGGGTATTCGGCATCGTCTCCATGATTCCGCTAATGGCTTCTTTTATCTCCTTCAAGGAAGACCATATGGAGCACCACCGCTACAACCGTTCCCCAGAAGATCCCGATGCCTTCACCATGGGCAAGCGTGGTGTACTCGACTTCGTGGCGTTCTACGGCTACATCGTAGCAGGCGCCTTGCTGAGTTTCGTGCACTTCAATTTCATCTACCCGATCCAGCGTTTCAACGCCAGCAAGTGGGCGATACACCTGTTTGAAACCCTGCTCAAGATCGCCTGCTACTGGGCGCTGCTGGCATGGGCGCAGAAACACGGCGTGCTTGGCAAGACGCTGGAAGTGTGGCTGGTGCCGGTGTACATTTTCGCAGTGTTCAACTCGATTCGTTTTGTCGCCGAACACTATGAGACACCCTGGAATCAGGGACAGCTGGCAGGTTCGCGCACGGTCACTTCAAATCCGCTGCATAGTTTCTTCTGGAACAACATCAATTGGCACATCGGTCATCATATCTACCCGACCGTGCCATGGTATAACCTGATCGAACTTCACGAACTGATGAAGCCCGCTATAGCAGCCGAGGGCGCCATTGTGGAGAAGAGCTACACTGGCGTATTCCTGCGTGCGCTGGTACGCGGCCCTGAATCCGAGCAAAGGTTGGAGCGTGTGCTGGCAAAACGTCAGCCCGCGATTGCCTGATGTTCCAGGCCCGAGCGGCTGTCCCCTGATCCGACCCTGCAGGGACAATTATTATTTCCCTGGCGGCTGGTTTTTATGCTGAATTGAATCTTGTTCTGTAGTTTAATGCGTGCTTATCCGGTTGTCACAGACATCCACTACCAGTAGTATGTTGAGTACCTGCGCCAACGTGAAGAAATCATGGTCATCGACGTGCTTGAGCGAGACGATCTGCCGTTCCCTGGTTCGCTTCCGGAGTTCCAGCGCTTGTTTCCGGACGAGGCAGCATGTGCGGCATACCTTGAGCGCGCGCGATGGGGCAACGGCTTCGCCTGTCCCTACTGCGGAACGTCCGGCGAACCCTATCGCTACGCCACTCGCCCCGGTGTTCTTTGTTGCCGGGCGTGTCGCCACGAAACTCGCCTCACGGCCGGCACGGTCATGGAACGCACGCACACGCCGCTCTCGGTTTGGTTCTGGGCGGCGTACTTGGTTGCCAGCCATACACCCGGAATGTCGGCCGTCCAGTTCCAGCGGCAACTCGGGCTGTCTCGCTACGAAACGGCCTTTCAGATTCTCCACAAGCTGCGCGCCGGCATGGTACGCCCGAACCAGGATCGGATCGGGGGCAAGCCCGAGGAACACGTCGAGGCCGACGAAACCTATGTCGGTGGGCGTACCCGCGGCAAGGGGAGAGGCGTACACGACATGGTTCTCGTGGCCGGCGCGGTCGAAGTCCGCCAGCGCAAGCAGCAAGGGAGCCGCAACAAACGCAGAACCGGGCGCTACGCAGGGCGTGTACGCCTTGCCGTTGCGCCGGATCGCAGTGCCAAGTCGCTGGGCGGATTCATCGAGCGTACCGTTGCACCCGGCGCCACCATCATCACCGACGACTGGAGTGGTTACGCGAAGCTGGGCGAGCGTGGTTATTGCCATACCGCTATCGCGGAGCGGGGCGACATGCAGGTTGCCGAGACCTTCCTGCCGATCATTCACCTCGTGTTCTCCAATCTCAAGACTTGGTTGCGCGGCATCCATCACGGCGTCAGCCCGCAACACCTGCAAGCCTATCTCAACGAATTCACCTTCCGCTTCAACCGCCGTTTCTATCCCTTCAACGCCTTTCGCTCTCTGCTCGGAATTGCCGGCGACGTCACAGCACCAACTTATGCCGAGCTTTACGCTGCCAAATCCAGGCCCACTACATCTAGTGGGCGTCTGTGACAACCGGATAAGCACGCATCAAACCTTCTTCGCGAAGCTCGGGACGTTCGAGACGACCGAGCAGCCGTCGTGATACCCGACGAACAGGTATTGCCGGTGCAGGAAGGTTCGCGGGCGTAAATCGCCCATACCGATCTATCCATGAACATGAGGCATTTGATATGACACACATGACGACTCTCGACGAGCTCAAACAGCAAATCACCGTGCTGGCCAGCGTGGAACAATCAGCTGCACCTTTTATCAGCTGTTACCTTAACCTTGAAAATGGGCAGACCGGCTGGCGCGATGTGCTCGACGAACGCGCCCGCATCCTGCGGCGTGTTCTCAAGGGCAACAACTCATGGCTATCGCATTGCAATGGGCTCTGTCAGGCGCCAATTGCTGCATGAACAGGAATTCGCCTAGGACAGGCCGCAAAGCGGGTCGATGGCACAAACCTGACACAACATCGTCAGGACAGTAACTTGAGGTTGATCGTAAACAACTGAAATTAATGGTGGCCAGGGACAGAATCGAACTGCCGACACGGGGATTTTCAGGGCCAGTAAAATC
>JAQBDO010000374.1:0-4210 GCA_032124375.1 Gammaproteobacteria bacterium | reverse complement strand
GGAACGCCGGGCAACGGATGTCAGCTGCCGCCGCTTGCAGACACTGCCGCACCGCCGCCGTCACTGCACCGGCAAACGCCAGCGTCAGGTGCAGATTGGCATCCGCCACCCGTGGAGCCTGCTTGCCCAACAGACCCATGGCGGACCGGCTCAATGCAGTTCGCACCTCGTCATCAGGCCACAGCGCAAAAAACAGGCGTTGCCGTGCGTCAGTCTGCTCCGAGGACATCCAGCAGGCCCTGTAGCGCGTGAACCACCGACTGCCGCCGCACAGCCTCGCGATCACCTTCGAAATGCAATGTATCTTGATGATGTTCCTTGCCTTTTAATGCCCAAGAAAAACAAACCGTGCCGACCGCTTTGCCGGGGATAGCGCCACCGGGACCGGCAATACCGCTGATGGCCACACTGATATCCGCCAGGCTACGGGCAAGTGCACCGAGCGCCATTTCCCGCACCACGGCTTCACTGACCGCCCCGTCGCGCAACAGTGTCCTTGGCTGTACACCCAGCATCTCCTGCTTGGCGGCATTGCTGTAGGTGACAAAGCCACGCTCGAACCAGCGCGAGCTGCCGGCAATGTCGGTCAGGCACTTTGCCACCCAGCCACCGGTGCAGGATTCGGCCACGGCCAGCATCTTCTGCTGCTGCAGCAATAGCTTGGCAAGTTGTTCTGATAATTCGGATAGCTTGTTCATAAATATTTATCCAGACCTTGCAGGAGCGGATCGCGTCCGCTATTAAAACAACACCCAAAATCGCGGACGCGATCCGCTCCTGCATGACCATTGGCAACCTCGCACAACGGCGGCACAGGGCACTGCGCAAAATCATAACGGTATTGTAGACTACCCCGCCATGACAACCGCCACGCCCGCCCACACCCCGATGATGCAGCAATACCTTGGCATCAAGTCCGAACACCCTGACATTCTGCTGTTTTACCGCATGGGTGATTTCTATGAACTGTTCTACAACGACGCCCAACGCGCCGCCAGGTTACTGAACATCACCCTGACAGCACGTGGCAAATCCGGCGGCAATGCCATTCCCATGGCCGGCGTCCCGGTGCACTCAATCGACCAGTACCTCGGACGGCTGGTACGCCAGGGCGAGTCTGTCGCCATCTGTGAACAAGTCGGTGATGTCGCCACCAGCAAGGGACCGGTTGAACGCAAGGTGGTGCGCATCGTAACACCGGGAACAGTAACCGAAGAGTCTTTATTAAACGACCGGCAGGACAATTTACTGGTGGCCATCAACCAGTCCGGTGATGACTGGGGCATGGCAGCACTGGATCTGGCGGGCGGTCGTTTCAGCGTGCAGCAATTCCACGGCAACGAAGCACTGCTGGGGGAACTGCAGCGACTGAACCCGGCGGAACTGGTCATCAATGAAGCCAGCGCCTTGCCGACCGAGATAGAAAATCGTAACGGACTGCGGCGGCAATCGCCCTGGCTGTTCGATACCGACAGTGCCCGCCGCCAGTTGAACGAGCAATTCGGCACCCGCGACCTCAGCGGCTTCGGCTGCGAACACATGGAGGTAGCCATTGGCGCAGCCGGCGGCCTGCTGCAATACGTCAAAAACACACAGCGCACTGCCCTGCCGCATTTGCGTGCGCTGCTCGTGGAAGAGCGTTCCGACAGCCTGATACTGGATGCGGCTACGCGCCGCAACCTCGAGCTGGAACAGGCCTCCTCCGGTCAGAAACAACACACGCTGGCGGGTGTCCTTGATAACACGGCAACCGCCATGGGCGGACGCATGTTGCGTCGCTGGATGCACCGTCCGTTACGCAACCATGCACTGTTAAGCGAACGCCACCAGTGCATCGCGGCACTCATCGACAGCGGTAACGAGGAAGAACTGCACACGCTGCTCAGGGGCATCACTGATATTGAGCGCATCCTCACGCGTGTCGCACTGAAGTCAGCGCGCCCGCGGGACCTGACGGGCTTGCGCGACAGCCTCACCCTGCTGCCCGAGTTACAAACCGTACTCGGCAGTCACACGGACCCGTTGCTAAGCGCCCTGTCCGCACGCATCAGCCAGCATCCCCGCACCCATGAGCTGCTAACCCGTGCGCTGAAACAAGAGCCACCCCTGCTGATTCGTGATGGCGGCGTACTTGCCAGCGGCTACGATGCAACACTCGACGAACTGCGCAACCTGAGTGAACACGGCGACCAGTTGCTGGTCGACATGGAACAGCAGGAACGCGAACGCAGCGGCATTGCCACGCTCAAGATCAGCTACAACCGCGTGCACGGCTACTATATAGAAGTCAGTCGACTGCAGGCTGACAAGGTACCGGAGAACTACCAGCGTCGCCAGACACTCAAGGGCGTTGAGCGCTACATCACACCTGAGCTCAAGGCACATGAAGACAAGGTCCTGAGTGCACGCGAACGCGCACTGGCGCTCGAGAAGTCGCTCTATAACGACCTGCTGAACGAACTCGGCGAGCAACTGCAACCGTTACGTGATTGTGCCGAGGCCATCGCAGAGCTTGATGTGTTAACGAACTTTGCCGAACGCAGTCAAACTCTGAAGCTGGTGCGCCCCGAGATGGTTGCGCAAACCGGTATCAGCATTACCAATGGTCGCCACCTGGTAGTGGAACATATCCTCGACGAGCCGTTCATACCGAACGATACGCACTTCAGCAACGCACAACGCATGCTGATCATCACCGGACCGAACATGGGCGGCAAATCCACCTACATGCGGCAGACGGCATTGATAGTGTTACTGGCGCACATTGGTTGTTATGTACCGGCGGACGCCGCCAGCATCGGACCGATTGACAGAATTTTTTCACGCATCGGTGCCGCTGATGATCTTGCCGGCGGACGCTCGACATTCATGGTCGAGATGACAGAAACAGCCAACATTCTTCACAATGCAACGGCCAGCAGCCTGGTGCTGATGGATGAGATCGGACGCGGCACCAGCACCTACGACGGCCTGTCACTGGCCTGGGCCTGCGCGGTCGACCTCGCTGCCCGGGTAAAGGCCTTCACCCTGTTCGCCACGCATTACTTCGAACTCACCCGGCTGCCCGATGACTACAGCGACATTGCCAATGTCCACCTGGAAGCCGTTGAGCACGACGACCGCATTGTCTTTCTGCATGCCGTTAAGGAAGGCGCAGCGGATCGCAGTTACGGCCTGCACGTCGCCGCGCTGGCGGGGGTGCCAAAACAGGTGATCCAGCTTGCGCAACAGCGCCTGCTGGAACTCGAGAAAAGCGCCCCGGGTCCGGCACCGGCGGCCACTGGGCAGATACCGCTGTTTCAGCTACCTGACGATCATCCACTGGTAACCGCCTTCAAGGCTATCGACCCGGACAACCTGACGCCGAGACAGGCACAGCAGACCCTGTACGCCTTAAAGGAACTGGCCGAGCAGGAACTGCATTCATAAGCCAGCCGATTAGTTGTATACTGCACAACCATGCTTTTATTGTTATCTATAACACACGGATAACAATAAGTTACATAACTTACTTAATAACGCGTCTGCGCATGGCGAAAGCGCAAAACCGCCGCGCTCACCGCCACGACTACTGGAGAGTCTGATGACATTTGTTGTGACCGAAAACTGCATCAAGTGCAAATACACGGATTGCGTGGAAGTATGCCCGGTTGACTGTTTCCACGAGGGGCCAAATTTCCTCGTCATCGACCCCGACGAATGCATTGACTGCACCCTGTGCGAACCCGAATGCCCCATTAACGCCATCTTCGATGAAGGCGATCTGCCTGCCGGACAGGAACATTTTCTGGAACTGAACGCAGAACTGGCACAGAACTGGCCGGTGATCACCCAGATGAAAGATGCACCTGACGACGCGGACGAGTGGAAGGACAAGCCCGACAAGCTGCAATACCTGGAGCGTTGACCACGCTGACTTGCGACAACAGCCCGGCTCAGCACCGGCCGGGCTGAGGCATGCGTGTCCGCAACCACATCACAGCCGTACCCTGCGACGAGGATATCCTTGCGATCGCGGCGCGCCGCATTATAGAACGCAGCCGTTCTCTCCCCGACCTCACCAACACCATGGTACTGCTACCCGATCTGCAATTCGCAGCGCGGCTGCGTCGCCATTTGTTGCAACAGGCATCTGCTAAAAAACAGGCCGCCCTGCTCGGCCCGGTCATCAGTACCGCCGAACAATGGCTGTGCGAGCAGCACCGCTTCG
>JAQBDO010000373.1:0-3079 GCA_032124375.1 Gammaproteobacteria bacterium | reverse complement strand
AGCCAGGGCTTATCTGGATAAAGTCGAGGAGGTATGTGGTACGCCGATCGCCATTATCTCTACAGGTCCGGACAGGACGGAAACAATTATCCTGAAGCACCCGTTTGAATAAACCGGACGGGCGACCTTCATCTGAAGGTTGCCCGTCTGTCCTTGTCTGCCTTTTTATTGACTCTCCCTTACAGGGGGGCTAGATTTAATAAACGAATTTCTGATCAAATCGTCGTCCCGGCTGAAAAAACAAAGATCGTTAATTCCTTTGCAGGACGGGTAAAGGCGCAACGTGAGGATGGACAGGATGTCCGGGTGTCGCGGTATACAGGGATGTACGAGAGCGACCGTACCCGTCATGGCGATATCGCCACAACGTGATGGGTACGCTCCGCTTTACCCGTCCTGTGTGCTCCTGAACGGGGGCTGTGTTTGTATTGCAGCAAACTAAAATAAACACTGTTCTGCAGGTTATGCATAACCGGGATAGTGCAACCGGTTTTCCTGATGACGCGCTTTCCTCGTACAAGACAACGTTGGCAGTTTCCCGGGTTGCTATTGGCAGTCAGTATGGTGTGTATTTTCCAGACCGCTACCGCTTCTGCAGCGCAACCGGACGACTCTGCTAATACCCGCGAACGCTTCGTCAAACTCGATGGCGAGATACAGGCCATCAAGGAAGACATCCTGGATATCAATCGGGATATCCTGCTGCTGGAAGAAATGTCACTCTATCCGCACGGCCAGCAGCTGGTCGTGCTGGTGTCGGTTGCCAGTAACAGCCCGGTCAATCCAGAGACTATCCAGTTGCACCTTGACGGACAAAGCGTCAGTAACCACCTGTATACGGGAAGTGAAGCGGTTGCCCTGCAGGAAGGCGGGGTGCACCGGCTGTATAGCGGCCGGCTCAGTGACGGCAGGCACCGTCTGGAAATATCAGTCACGGGAAAGCAGGCACAGGACCGCGCCTTCAACCAGCAGCGCAGTGTCACTATTACCAAGGCAGCCGGTCGCAAGTATATGGAACTGCACCTGGGGCCCGGAAAAGACGCGGCGGAACCGGTGCTGACGGTTCGTGAGTGGTAATAATGATGCCTGGTTTTATCCCCGCTGCCGGCTGATGAAAAAGCCTTCGTTTGAAACAATGTGCTGTCCGCTAAAGTGGCTATTACTTGCAGTCGCGGGCATCTCATTGCCTGCGACTGCCGTGGAGCCGGACGCTGCGCGTCTGCAGGAACTGCTCTATGGTGAAGCGCTGTTCCTGTCACATCAGCAGGACTACCTGGCTGCCATTACCCGCTTGCAACTGGTCGAAGATGAAAACCCGCTGTCGCCGGCATCTGCTGATGCCAAATTGCTACTGGCAAGAATGAAGCTGGCCTACGGCCTGCATGTGGATGCCGGTTTCGATTTTCATGCGCTGCTTGGCGAGGCTGTGCCGGAAGCGGTAAGAAACCGTGCCTGGTACGAACTGGCAAGGGCGTTTTCTCACAAGGGTTATCAGCAGGCGGCCGCAGAGGCGCTTGGAAATATTCAGGGTGAAGTGCCTGCCGATATTGCCGGTGACTACCAGCTGCTGCATGCCACGGTGTTGATGTCGCTGGATCAAAACCGCGAGGCGGCAGCGGTGCTGGAACCCTGGCGGGGTGCGCCCGGGTTGATTGCCTATGCCTGGTACAATCGTGGCATTGCACTGGTGCGTGCGGGGGAACACGAACAGGCGGTCGCTGCGCTGGAACAGGCGGTGGCCATGCCGGCAACAGGGGAGGAGTTGCTGGCGCTCAGGGACAAGGCCCACCTGTCACTGGGTTATGCCTATGCCAGAACGGAGGATTACAAACGCGCCAGCAAGCAGCTGGAGGCAGTTCGGCCAGATGGCCCGTTTTCTAACCGGGCGCTACTGGCGCTGGGCTGGATAGCACACAAACAGGGGCGTAGCGACTCCGCACTGGTTCCCTGGATGGAGCTGCGTGGGCGTTCCCCGACGGACCCGGCGGTGCTGGAGACATTGCTCGTTGTGCCTGCGGTACACCGCGAACTGGATGCGTTGCAAACAGCGACCCGGGACTACGAAGCAGCGATGGCGGCCTACAGCAGTGAGTTAAACCACCTGCGCGATGCCAGGGAATCGGTGCGCAGTGGCAATGCCGTTGCGATGTTATTGCAAAACAATAGTGCTGGCGGAGCGGCTGCAACGGGGCAAATGGCTGCCGGAGAGGCACGTTACTTTGGCTCACTGCTTGCCAGCAGGGATTTTCAGGAAATGTTGCAGGGCCACGGGGATTTGCAATCCATGTTGAATAATGTCGACAAGGGATTGGATAACATGGACAAGTTGTCGAAGGCTGTACCACCGAGCGGGTCTGTTACTGCCCGTCCAGGTACACAGTCGTCTTCGACACCGGCCTCCCGGAAGTCTGCCAGCAGCAGCGTCGGCCACAGCACTGCACGTTCTCCAGAGCAACAGTTTGAGAACAAGGCGGATGATCCGGACTGGCAGCAGCAGTGGGGATACCGGCAAGGTGAGGCAAGCGATTTTCCGGCGCCAGGGATTCCGCAGTTGCCGGAGATTGAACTGCCGGCAGGCCGCACGCTGGAACCCTTGCCGGAATCTGATTTCACCGGTCTGCCGGAGTCCGAGTTCTCCGGTTTGCCGCCGGAACCTGAATACATCAAGGGTCTGGAGGGTGCGGAAGATAACTGGTTGCCTGATTCCGAGATAGTCTGGTTGCCGGAGACCGGCAGGTTTCAAATGCCGGCAGGGGCGGAAGACTATGCCTACCCGGATACGCTACCCGCCAAACGTTCAAAACCCGGCAACACTTATGCGTACCAGTTGAACCGGCAGCCATCGACCCCGGGGAGTGGCGCCGGGTTTAATGCGGGTGCAATACCCGTGGGTGAGGCCTTGCGCGAACTGGCAACTGCGCTCAACAGTGCGACTGATCGAATGCTGCAGCTGGGTGAGTCGTATGACGGGATGACGGACAGCATCGATCTGCGTGAACGCATCGCGGCACTGCGTCAACGTATTCTGTTGCTGCGTGCACGTATTGAAAATGCCCTGGCGCTTTACGAAGACTATACG
>JAQBDO010000372.1:0-3625 GCA_032124375.1 Gammaproteobacteria bacterium | reverse complement strand
AAAACCACTAATGGGCATACCCTGCACACAGAAAACCCCGCTGATGCGGGGTTCCAGTACTTCCTTAATCGGACGAGGCTGGGTAAAAACAAAAAGTGATTTTTGAAAGTGGGATACTGATGCGACTATAGAAACAATATTGCCAGGTTGCTCGGCATACAGCACGAATATAAATAGCAAGCTTTGTTTAAGTGGTAATTATTTTTCTAATTTTGAAAATAGCACGTTTTCACACAGCCTCGGCCAGAACTGGATGTCCTGATTCAGGGGCGAGATGCCCGAATTAGCGCGCCATTTGTGGCTGCAGATGTTCTGTAGCCCGTCAATTCTACAAATTCTGCATCCGTAAAACCTGCATCGGTAATAATTTCCAGCAACTTGTCGGCAGATAATGTCCCCTGGACACAGTCAGCCCATGATCCTGCATCAGATACTGAGTCACAATAGTCTTCTGATTCACGAACCATATCAGCAATCTGTAATCGGCCTCCGGGCTTCAGGACGCGATACAACTCGATAAATACCTTGCTTTTATTTTCAGAAAGATTAATTGCTCCGTTAGAGATAATAACATCAACAGCGTTTTCTGCTATGGGCAAATCGGCAATATCTGCTTCATGGAAGTCAATATTATCCAGTGCGGCATGACGAGCGTTTCGACGTGCTTTTTCAATCATTGCCGGAGTGCAATCAACACCGGTAACTCTACCCGCATGACCTACAAGTAAAGCAGCAACACAGGAATCTGCGCCTGCTCCACAGCCAACATCAAGCACAGTCTGTCCTGAACCAATTACACCCAGCTTGAATGGGTTGCCAACGGCTGCCGATGATTCCCACACAATGTCTGGTAGCCGATCTAGCCAATCCTCTGCATAACCTAGCTGACGCGCATTGGTTTTGCCTTTGCTCCAGCCGAAATCGGAATCCGGCTCATTCGCCAGTTTTGTATACAGGGCAATCAGTTCTGTCTGTATATTAGTTTTGCTACAAGAGCTCATAGGCCAAATCTCAGCACTTCCCAAATTTGTTACGTATATTACTGCAACTAAACGCCCGCTTGGGTCGTCTCCCGCCGTTTAGCAAAATCTTATACAAGCAATTCCTGCAGGACCGAGTACGGCCAGAATCCATCATTCGCCAAATACAGAAAACCCCACCGACAGGGAATGACGAGCTCGAATAGCGGGATTACTCCTGCAGTTCCGCTGCAGCCCTGCACGTCGGAATGTCTCGCGTGACGCCGTATTTTCGTATGCAATCGATCTGGATGTCGACGTTCGGACTGTGTATGAGCGTGTTGTAGACTGGAGAGAGCGTGGCCAACTGGCTGAGTTTCTTCAGATTTTCCGACTCGGTCTTGACGTTGAACCTCACACGGATATCGATAAATCCTTTTGGCACGTTACTGTCCAGACCCAGAAAACCATTCAGGCCGATGTCCCCTTCAAGCTCAGATTCGAGCTCCTCAATATGAATACCGAGCACCGCGGCATGGGCAACCATACTAGTGGTGACACAACCAGCAGGTGCTCAACCGGATTGGCATCATCATCTTCCCCCGCCAGGATATGAGGTTTATCGCAGTGAAGTTCAAATGATAGTTTGTGCTGCATCGTCTGCTTCGCACAGTCGAAGTCAGTGACGGTTGTACAGTTGTGTGCACCACCGCTCCATTTGCCGCGGGCGCGGAATCTGCAGATGCCAAGCCCCGGGTCTTTCTTGATCGCGCCGACCGTTTCTTGCAGAACACTGAGATTGGTACCGTTGACATGACCAGCCTTGTCTTGTGTATTCATCATGTATCCCCTTTAGTAAGACGAACATCCCATGCATCGTGTGAAACCTCCCTGTCATGGCTCACACATTCAGTGTAGTGCTGTTGTCTATCACGGAGCTGTTGGGGTATGTGTTCGTGTCAGCCACGGGAATATAAAGATAAAAGATGGTATCACCAGACATCTGCTTTGGGCCGAATATTGCCGACCAGGGTCTGGTCCGGGAACGACTGCTAACAGTACGTTAAGACATACAACGACTTACGGCGAACGGCAACTGTGGGTCGTCTCCAGTCCTTGCTTTTATTCTCATACAGAATTAGCCCGTTAGTCCGAGTTAGGGCAGTAACTCGCCGTTCCCGGCCGGGACAGAGCCGATCACTGGTGCTGCCGTTTATGGGTAAGTGTGGCCATAAAGCGAGATTTTCCCGCCCCGCATGGAGATCGAGAATGCAGCATAAAAGTTAATCATTGTATTTTGTCACCGGTCTCTTTAATTTCCGCAGGGTGATACTACAGTCACCTGTGCCATTTAATAGTTGGAGGATGTATGTTGCGAATCATAGTTGCAGTCGTTTTGGGAATGGCCATTGCCCCTTTGCAGGCGATGGTGGTTGGCAAAGAAGTCAGTTACCAGGCAGGTGATATAGTGATGAAGGGGTATCTCGCCTACGATGATGCCGTGACCGGCAAGCGCCCCGGCATACTGGTGGTACACGAATGGTGGGGACACAATACCTATGCACGCAAACGTGCAGAGATGCTGGCAGAGCTGGGTTACACGGCGATGGCCGTGGATATGTACGGCGATGGCAAGACAGCGGACCACCCGGATAATGCCGGTAAGTTTGCGACTGCCGTGCGTCAGGACCAGGAAATGATGCAGGCACGCTTTAACGCTGCGCGTCACTACCTGAACAATCACGAGACAGTAGACCCGGAACTGAATGCGGCAATTGGCTACTGCTTCGGTGGCAGCGTTGTACTGAGCATGGCACGTTCCGGTGCCGACCTTGACGGCGTGGTCAGCTTCCATGGCAGTCTCGGCGGCCTGCCACCCGTTTCTGACAAGGTAACGGCAAAGGTGCTGGTTGCCAACGGCGCCGACGACCCATTTGTCGACAAGAACTCGATTGACATATTCAAAGAAGAGATGGAGATGGCTGGTGTGGACTTCGAGTTCATCAACTACCCGGGTGCCAAGCACAGCTTCACAAACCCGGAAGCCAATGTCTTTGGCCAGAAGTTCGGGCTGCCGCTCGAGTATAACGCCGAGGCTGACAAGGCATCCTGGCAGAAGATGCAGGAGTTCCTGGACTCTGTGTTCAAGTAATCGCCAGCGTCAGGCCATGGTGTTATTGGGAAGGATCACAGAAGCCGCGTAAATGTCAGCTGATTCCGGATGCTTCTCCGTAGGACACTCTGCATGACGGCGTCGAATGTGATCACCAAGAATCCATTTCAGGGTGGACGGCATGGCATTTATGATTGAAAGTGGTAATTGGTGTGATCGATTTATGACATCTTTTTAACTGAATACGAATGAACATTACAGGTGAGGGATGAAACTAGCCCTGGTTAACAGGGCGGTTTATTTTTGCAACTTGTTGATTAATGTGGTGGGCCCGCCGGGACTCGAACCTGGGATCAAGGTGTTATTTAACCAATTATCGGAGTTGATCAATATTTGATTTTCTCCGTTCCCTTCTTACTGGTCATTGACATCCCGCCGGCGCCGACCCATGACATCAAAGATCAACCCGGACAGGGCATGGATTCGCGTGACGCGAAACACCAGCCCGCTAACCGACATTGGTTTTACCTCGCGCACCTCTTTTAGATGCGGC
>JAQBDO010000371.1:0-3883 GCA_032124375.1 Gammaproteobacteria bacterium | reverse complement strand
ATCTTTTTCACGGCGTCCTTGAGCGAAACATCAAGCGGCTCGATACGATCCGCAGACATGACGTACAGGGAGCCGGCCCAGGGATCCGGAGCGCCTGGAATGAACACGAGCACCTTCCCGTCCGGCAGGCTTTCAACTTTGAAAGCAATCTGTGACGCGTCATCGAAGCTGGCGAGTACCGGCGTCAACGACTTGTCGTCCTCAACTCCAGCCACGCTCGATGTCATGCTCTTGATAAAGGTGTAACCGGGGATCGAGTAGAGAAAGCGGGACTCCAGCGAATTAATGTACCTGACGACGACGCTACTGCGCGCGACCAACCCGGCCATGAAACAGACCACGACAATAACGGCGACAGCCAACAGGTCGGCAATGGCGAAACCGATGACTCTGTCCATCGGGAACCACGCAGTCAACGGCGTGGCCAGCCTGGCCAGAACATTGACGATTTTGCCGAGAATTATTACGAGCACGGCAATAGGGACGAGAAAAACGACGCCGCCGATCATAGTCACTTTGATGAAATTCATAGGGAAGCTCCGTCGACCTGTTCGCGTATATCGCCATGCATCACTGGATAGCCAAGATTAATCCAGCCGTAGATACCCTCGTAAAGAACCGCGGTCTTTTTATAGTCACGCTTTCTCAATTCTTGAACCACCCATTCGGCCGCGGCGCGCGGGCAGGAACAATACGCGACCACCATGACGTCTTTGGGAAGATCAACAACGATGGCGTCAAAATCCGAGTAATAAGGCAAGGTGAACGAACCTTCGATATGCGCCGTCTGCCACACGGACGTCACGCGGGTATCGAGCAGCATCATTTTCCGTTTTTCCTGCAAGGCCTTGTACAGATCAGCCGCTGACACGAAGATATCATCAGTCAATTCAAAATCGGGGTCTTCGTCGTCCTTGTTAATCACGTACTGATCGGGCGTCGGCAATTCTCGAAGTACCGTTTGTTGTGCATTCCAGCCGCCCGCCCGACTCCGAATGAACGCAGTGATGCCGTCAATATCGGCTGCCGACAGTGTTTCCGAAAACGCGATCATCTCGGTACCGTCGCGGCCATGCTGAATTGCATAGCGGAGGAATTCATCGGAATTGTAAGCCAGCGCAGACGGATTGCCGATAGCCGGCGCGGTCACGCCTTCGCCATTTTCGCCATGGCACAACGAGCATTCCTGTTGGTAAAGAATCTCGCCGCGCTCAATATCTCCCAGCACGGCCTCGGTCGAAATCGCAACGCGTTCCGCGCCCGATTGTTCGAACAACCAGTAGGTCAAATCCCAGGTTTCATCCAAGGTCAGCGGCCCGCCCACTTCGTCGAGATAACCGCCCATGGCCGTACCCTGGCGACCATAGGACAGCGTCCTCAGCACGGCGTGTGGTATGCCAGACTCAAACAGACTCTTGCTGCGCAACGACGGCGACTGATCGTTCACGTAACCCTGCCGCTCGTCGCCATGGCACAAGACACAATATTTTTCGTAATTAGCCGCAGCCACCACACTCTGCTCTGCCGTCAATGTCCTGATCGGGGACGGACCTTCCTCTTCGGTCTCTTCGGCTATCGCCGCCATTGGTGCGACTAACACGAGCAGATAGAGCAGCGCATTAGACGGGCGTAAAACGTTTGCCAAGTTGAAATCCTCTTTTGAATAATTCCGTTTGATTTTCTCTCCGCAGAAAATAGTCAACGGCGCTCGACGGTCATTCCCGGCAGCATACCGATATGCGGCTGTCCAACCAAGCTGTCGCTATTTGACAGCTACCGTATTCTTGCCAGGCCTCGCTTGCCTGTGCCGGTCAGTTGGATTTCGGTGCACTCGCCGAGATCAGTTCGACCTCGAACACCAGCGTGCGGTGTGCCAATGGTCCGCGGTCGCCGTAGGCCAACCCAGGCGGTATCACCAGTTCGATCGTGCCGCCCTCCTTGATCAATTGCAGGCCCTCGGTCCAGCCCTTGATGACACCGTTCAGGGGGAAGCTGACTCCCTCGCCGCTGTCGAAGGGATTCCCATTGGTCAGGCTGCCGCGATAGTTCACCGTGACCTGATCAGTGGCTGCCGGGTTCTTGCCGGTGCCCGCCTCTATGATCCGGTATTGCAGGCCGCTATCGGTAACGTTCACGCCCGCCTTGCCTGCATTCTCTGCCATATAGGCCTTGCCCTGCTCGATGAACAGCAGCTCGGTCTCCATGTTCCTGGTGCGCTGGATTTCGGTCACCTTGCGCTTCAGTTCCATGAGGGTGGCGTGCATCTCGTCAGGTGGCATGAGCGGCGTGCTGCCCGACAGCGCGTCCTCGATGCCTTTGATGATGGCCTGGGCATCCATCTCCACACCCTGGCGCTGGAAGTCGCCACCAATCTGATAGCCCAGGCTGTAATTGATCTTTGCCGTCTCACTGTCCAGCGCCAGCTTTTCCTCGGCATGGGCGATGCCCACGCTGACGGTTCCGGCCAACAAGGCCAGAGTGCTGGTAATTTTTGCGATTGTCCTGAATCTCATTGCACTTGCTCCCGACTTCCGGTCTTGAATTTCTACGTAAGCCTGCCGCTTGAAAAAAGGGCCGCCCAAAGGCGGCCCGGTTTAGTCGTGATTGTTATTCTACAGCATCCGGTCGCGCTCCTTATCGAGCGACAAGGCCCTGGCATCCGTTGGCATCCGGGTCGCCGACACAGTAAGGGACCATCATCTCGTTATCCTCGTGCTCCACGATATGGCAGTGCCACACGTACAGCCCTTCCTTGTCGAAGGTGGCGTTCAGGCGAGTGACCTCGCCCGGATAGGTGATGACTGTGTCCTTCCAGCCGGCCTCCGAGGGCAAGGGCAGGTTCTTCGTACCGGACAAGACCCCTTCGGCATCAAAGACCTCACGGTTCATGACCTTGAACTTCACCAGGTGCAAGTGAATCGGGTGGGCATCAGCCGTCCAGTTCCACAACTCCCAGGTCTCGGTGGTGTTCACGGCCGGATTCGTGTTGATGGGGTCGGCCCAGAACTGCGCGATGCCACCGCCGGATCCTTTGGTACCGAGCACCGCGGCCTTGGGGTGCGAATGGCAACGACCCGACAGGGTTGCCGCCGCTATCGGCGCAGCCGCCCTCGCCATCGGGCGTGGCGGCTGGATCCAGGCTGATCGCACCTGTAACAGTGTCGACATTGACGCAGATCACCGCGGACTCTTCCTCCAGCAGCGCCAAATCTTGCGGATCGTCGCGCAGCACGCCGTCTGCCGCCGGGTCAAGCGGATCGGGCAGGGTCAGGGCCACCAGCGAAGGATCGCTGGCTGCGTTGGGATTAGGGTTGCCCAACGCGTCCACCGGATCCGTGGGGCTGGCGCCGAGCAATGCGCTGTTGACGCGGAACTGCATGACCTGGCCAGTGGTGGCCGGATCGGCCGGGACATTGCCGTCGAATCCGCCGAAAGGTGCATCCGGACCGGTGTTGATCATGCGGATGATGTCGCCAGTCATACGGCCTCGGAAGTCCACCAGCACGTCGGCGCGCTCGGCCAGCCCCATCAACAGGGCTTGGTCGGCAGCCACAGCTGGCTGTGCTACCACGCAGTTGGGCTTGGGCTTGCCCTTCTTCATCATGCAGGTTGGGTAGTTGGCATGAACATCAGCCCCGGTCCCCGGCAGTGGCGTGGCAAAACCGGTCTCGATACGCACTACCTGGGGTAACAGGCTCTGCTCCGCACCGATCTGGTAAAACGGCAGCTCGCTCTTCACGCGTCCCTTGGGGTCGAACCGCTGCAAGCTCAGGTTCAGGAAGCGCGAGTTGCTGCCATTGAGGAGGCGGAAGCGGTAAATGGCGGGCGCCACTTCCAGCTCGGGCCAACTCACACCATTGACCACCATGACGTTGAAAAACGC
>JAQBDO010000370.1:0-4914 GCA_032124375.1 Gammaproteobacteria bacterium | reverse complement strand
ATCAAAAACACACCCAGTACCATCAACACACCGGCCAGCAGGTTTTTCAGCAGCCCGGTTTCCTTGAACAGCCATGCGCCGTACAACATGCCGAACAACAGGCTGGTACGTTTCACAGCAATCATGTACGCCACCTCAATGTGTTCAATGGCGTAAAAGTGGGTGACTGCCATCACTGCCATGCAGAGGCCGATACCTGAATGCGCCAGTCGATGCTTGCCGAGTGCGCGCCAGCTGGATAGGTCGCGTGATGCAAACAACATGACTGATGCGCCACCCAGTATCACGAAGTAGAATGGCCCGAAAAAGGCCGGCGTGGTATGCAGCAGTGCGCCCTTGCTGGTGACGGACGTCAGACTGTAGATCGCGGCCACGAAAAGCATCAGGCGTGAGCCACGTTCCCGTGTGATGGCACGAAACGGTGCCAGTATGTTCAACCAGAAACCGCTTTGCGCAGAGTTTACATTTAACAGCCAGGCACCGAACACGATTAGCAGGATGCCGGAAAAACCCGTCCAGGTGATGGTTTCACCGAGCACCACATAACCGGTCAATGTGTTGAAGACCGGTGTAAAGGCGAGATAGGGCAACGTCAGCGACAGTGGTGAGGTGCGAATGGCTTGCATGTACAGCCACATGGCCAGCAGTTCCAGCGGCAAGGTAATCGCTATCCAGCCCCAGAAGACCGGCGACAACGCCGGCCACGGTTGCCACAACAGCAACGGCAACAACAGTGCGCCGGACACCCCGAAACGCACCAGCACCAGTTCCCCTGGACGGTAATGGCTGAGATAACGCTTGGAAAGGGTGTCTGCCGTGGCCAGAAAAAACGCCGAAAGCAATGTCAGGTTGATCCAGTGCATGGCATGCAAGCCTACACAGAATGAATGGGAAAGCGTAGTGCGCGCCCGATGAAGATCTGGAGATAAAATCGCGCACGAAATGCGCTCCTGCTGTAATAGATACACCGGAGGTAAATGACGCTCAAACTGTGGATAGCCCGCCTGCCGGAACAGATTTCATCCGCGATCTGCGCTGACCGCCGGCAATGACGCTTGTGTGCAAACACGCATCAGACGTAAAAGAGCTGATTGCAAGGCAATAAAAGATGATTTCCTATAAAATACGCGTGAATTACGAGAATAACCCTATGTCCGCCATTGTTGTCCCTGTAGCCGACACTGCCCTCTACGACTATCCGAAGTACTGGGCCGAGTGTTACGGCACTACTGATTTTTTGCCCGTCTCCCGTGCGGAGATGGATGCACTTGGCTGGGATTCCTGCGACATCATCATCGTCACCGGTGATGCCTATGTGGACCAGCCGTCGTTCGGCATGGCCATCATCGGCCGGTTGCTGGAGGCGCAGGGCTTTCGTGTCGGCATCATCGCGCAACCCGACTGGCAGTCAAAAGCCCAGTTTGAAGTGCTCGGCAAACCGAACCTGTTCTTCGGTGTCACCGCCGGCAATATGGATTCCATGATCAATCGCTATACCGCTGATCGTAAACCGCGCTCGGACGATGCCTACACGGCTGGCGGGCAGGGCGGGTCACGACCGGATCGCTGTTCGATGGTCTACAGCCAGCGCTGCAAGGAGGCGTTCCCGGATGTGCCAGTGGTGCTGGGTGGTATTGAGGCCTCACTGCGGCGCATTGCGCATTACGATTACTGGCAGGACAAGGTACGCCGTTCCATCTTGCTGGACGCCGGTTCCGACATCCTTTTATATGGCAATGCCGAACGCGCCATTGTTGAAGTTGCTCACCGGCTGTCACTGGGCGAGCCGATTGCAAGCATTACCGATGTGCGCGGCACCGCGTTTATCCGCAGCGACACGCCTGAAGTATACCAGGATCTCGACTCCACCCGCATCGATCGGCCCGGCAAGATCGACAGGATAGTCAATCCCTATATCAATACGCAGCAGATGGACAGCTGTGAAAAAGAACGTCGCAATGCACAACAGTTTGGCCTTGACGAAAACGGCGCACAGCTCGTCGAGTTGGCGTTACCGAAAAAACCGGATCGGACCAAAAGCGTTATTCGCCTGCCATCGTTCGACAAGGTGCGCAATGACAAGGCGCTGTATGCACACGCCAACCGTGTGCTGCACCTTGAGACCAATCCCGGTAATGCGCGCGCCCTGGTACAACAGCACGGCGAGTTTGACCTGTGGCTGAACGCGCCGCCGATTCCGCTGACCACCAATGAGATGGACTACATCTTTGGTTTGTCCTATCAGCGCATTCCACACCCTGTATATAAAGGTAAAAAGATACCGGCCTGGGAGATGATCCGTTTCTCGGTCAACATTATGCGCGGCTGCTTCGGCGGCTGTACCTTCTGTTCAATCACCGAGCACGAAGGCCGCATCATCCAGAACCGCTCCGAGGAATCGATTCTCAGGGAGATTGAAGACATTCGCGACAAGGTGCCGGGGTTCACCGGTGTCATCTCCGACCTCGGCGGGCCGACCGCCAATATGTATCGCATTGCCTGCAAGAGCCGCAAGATCGAGGCCGCCTGCCGTCTGCCAAGCTGTGTCTACCCGGGGATTTGTAAAAATCTCAACACCGATCATTCGGCACTGACGCAGCTCTACCGCAAGGCGCGTACGCTCAAGGGTGTTAAAAAGGTTCTCATTGCCTCCGGTCTGCGTTATGACCTGGCGGTTGAAGATCCGGAGTATGTCAGGGAACTGGTGACCCATCATGTCGGTGGCTATTTAAAGATTGCACCGGAACATACCGAGAATGGCCCGCTTTCCAAAATGATGAAGCCGGGTATTGGTTCCTACGACAAGTTCAAACAACTGTTCGAAAAGTATTCCAGAGAGGCCGGCAAGGAACAGTACCTGATTCCGTATTTCATTGCTGCTCACCCGGGCACCACCGATGAAGACATGCTGAACCTTGCGCTGTGGCTGAAAAAGAACGGTTTTCGCGCCGACCAGGTGCAGGCGTTTTATCCCTCGCCGATGGCGACTGCCACCACCATGTTTCACACCACCAAAAACCCGCTCAGGAAAGTGACCTATAAAAGTGAGACGGTGGAAAGCGTCAAGGATCCCGAACAGCGCAAACTGCACAAGGCGTTCCTGCGTTACCACGATGCCAGTAACTGGCCGCGATTGAGGGAAGTGCTGACGAAGATGGGCAGGGCAGACCTGATTGGTGATGGCAAGCACCAGCTCATACCTAAAGACCAGCCGGAAGATACAAAGGGCTATCGTGCACCACGTCGCAAGAATTCTGCAGCTGCTCACAAGCGTCGTACCAGGGGCAAGAACATCCTCACCCAGCACACGGGGTTGCCGCCGCGTACGACGCGCTAGTTTTTAGAGTCCCCGTATATGGTCTCCTCCCGTTTTGCAAGCCTTTGTGTCGTTGATGGCAGGGACAGGATTGCTTCCGTATATCCGGCCTGTTAACGGGGATGTTATACCCCCTGGCCTCGATGAAATGCGCGCGTAACGTCCTTATCGATAGGGCGGTCTTAGCTGACCCGGGGACTCTCCAGGGTTTCGATACGCCGGTCTGACCTGTTGTGTCATCGTTTGTCACAAAGTCTTCGCACTCGTTGGCAGGTTACCTCTCTCAACTCATTAGCTTACTGCTTCAATGATTCTTCAGGCGATTTGACAGGTGGTTTTGTTAACCAACACCGCCCATCCAATCCGCGCCATCTTATTGGCCAAGGCAACAACGGCTTTGTTGAATCCTCGCTCTGCCTTGACCTTGTTGATCCAGCGACTCAGACGGTCATCCTTGTTTGCCGCCCGGATCACTACCGAACGAGCACCCTGTACTAACAGGCTGCGCAGATAACGATCCCCCCGTTTACTGATACCCAGAAACACCTCTTTTCCGCCACTGCTATGCTGCCTGGGCACCAGTCCCAGCGAGGCGGATACGTCCCGGCCCCGCCGGTAAGCCTCACCATTTCCCACTGCGCTGTGGAAGACGCTAGCCACAATGGGTCCATAACCCGGTATCGTCTGTAACCGCCGGCACGCTTCATTCTGCTGACTCTGGCGCTTCATCTCCTGGGTGTAGAAGTCGATATAGCCATCCAGCGCTTGTAACTGCTGGTAGCTCTGGGCCAACAGTTCGACGGAACAGATCACTTAAACCGTTCTCGCAATCCTCCAGCAGCTCCGGCAGGCGTCGGTGCAGTACGTTGATCCCTTCGGGGAAAATCAGACCGTATTCTGCCAGCAGTCCCCGTAGCTGATTACCCAGCGCAGTACGTTCCTGAAGACGCCGTTCCCGCAGACGATGTAGTGCCTGAGCATCTTGTTGTGCGGGTGTTTTCACCGAGACGAAACGCATCTCCGGGCGGATTACCGCCTCAGCAATGGCCAGCGCGTCGTTGTAGTCGTTTTTGTTACCACGCACATATGGCTTGACGTACTGTGGCGGGATTAATTTCACTTGGTGCCCTTGGGTTCCCAACTCTCGTGCCCAGTGGTGGGCGCTGGCACATGCCTCCATTCCCACCAGACATTGGGGCAGGTTTGCAAAATATGCCAATACTTGGGATCGCTTCAGCATTTTCTTTCTGACCACCTTGCCATGCTCGTCGCAGCACACTGCATGAAACACATTTTTTGCCAAATCCAGTCCAATCGTCGTAATCTTAGCCATGGTCTTCTCCTCACCTTGTTTTGATGGTTGATAACATCTCCATCATGGCGCATCGCGACGCCGAATTAGAAGGGGGAGGAGACCATCTCATCGATAGGGGATCAGTAAATCCCTCGCCTTCAGGCGATGGATCAGGATGTGTAAAAAAGGTATTCAGCATAATTGATGACGAGGATGTTAAGAGAAGAATTCCTTCTCCCTATGGGAGAGGGGGTTAATCGGCCGGATGGCCGATCAATCCGGCTTTCAGCCGTAACCCGAAGCC
>JAQBDO010000369.1:0-2635 GCA_032124375.1 Gammaproteobacteria bacterium | reverse complement strand
GCACCGACACCCTGCAACGACTGCTGCTGGCATGGGGTGCCATGCCCAAACGCCAGTTTGCGCGTCAGCAGCAGGATGCATCGGTTACACTGATTATCGGCTTAAATGCTATCCACAGCCTTGCCCTGGAACCGGCCTACGATGAACCGAAAATCGATGAAAAAATCCGCGACAAAGACTACCTGCAAGACCCGACATTCGAGAGCACCACGAAAATCAATACCAACAAGCCCACCGGCAATCATAGAGCGGATGGCAACAATCCATTGAAGGGAGCCTATGCGGCTGACAACATAACATCATCCCGTGTCGAGTCCTGGAAAATTGCCGACCTCAGCGCCGGAGGGTATTGCCTGCTATGGGACAGCGATGGAGTTTCTTGCGCACAGGTCGGTGAACTGGTCGCACTCATTGAGAAGGAGCGCCTCGATCCGGACAAATGGCAACTGGGTGCTATTCGCCGCATGAAGTTCACCGAAGAACGGGGGCTGGAGCTTGGCGTCCAACTACTGTCACCCGGCGCGACGGCCGTCTGGGCGCGCCCCTGCAAGGATGGCATCAACACCGGCGACAAAATACAGGGGATTTTATTACCGGAAATCAAGGCCATCAAGGTGCAGGCTTCACTACTACTGCCATCAATGCCCTTTCGAACCGATTGCTCGACAACGTTTGAATATAGCGACCATAAGGAAACCGTCAAACTGACACAACAACTGGAAAATACTGGCAGTTTTACCCAGTATCACTTCACACCACTATAGCTGTCCCAACGGCAGTCAAGCCCGGCACAGAGTCAGTCAGATGTAGCCAGGGGAGTTTAATAAAGCTCAATAAACGGTTCCGGATATTCAACATATCCGCCACCCGCAAGACTGCCTTCGACCAGTTCTCTTACCGTTAGCGCATCTTCAGGCGCGGGCAAGTTGCAGCTCACACGCATATCCCTGGCCAGTACAAAACCAGCGCGCTTATAGTACTCCGGATGTCCCATCACCACGATGGCGCCGTAACCCTTCTCTTTTGCCAGACTGATGCTGGCATTAATTAATTCGGAGCCAATGCCACGGTGACTTTGTGAGGGCACAACCGACATCGGCGCAAGTGCCAGCACATGTTTTTCTGTACCATCATTGCGTAATGGCACCCGTGTCAGCAATACATGCCCCACAATGCGCCCCCCCAATTCGGCCACCAGTGACAGTTCGCGATTGTAAGTTGTTGATTCTCTCAAAGCGCTCACCAACCTTGCCTCGGCTTCCCCGCCAAAGGCACTGATATGAACCACATCGATAGCGCGGATATCCTCCGCTGTTTCGGGTCTGACGTTAATTACGTGCATAGCTATCTCCGCGATAGAATCCCTGTCTATTCAGGTCCCATCACAGGCACCTAAACATTCTGATTTTCAGATACTTGCATGCTATCAGGAAAAACCCCCACAGGAAATACCCCGCAACCGCCCGGGCAGATATTTGTTGAGAGCAGATCACTATATAGGGAATGCTTCAGACATCCC
Organism: Gammaproteobacteria bacterium; assembly: GCA_032124375.1. Taxonomy (GTDB): domain Bacteria; phylum Pseudomonadota; class Gammaproteobacteria; order UBA9214; family UBA9214; genus UBA9214. Next base: position 1,116 of record JAQBDO010000369.1, on the reverse strand, counting down.
CGGATTTGCCGAAAAACCCTTAGTCGGAGCCCTGATCTGTAGCGCACCAGTCTCAGGGCAATATTGATACTTTCATGAAACGGGGTCAGCTGTGAAAGACGGAGCAAATCTACACGTTCTCATTATCGAGGAAAGCAGTAGCGATGCGGAATCCCTGGCTAACGCATTACGCAACTCAGGTCACTGCATTAGTTTCAATCATGGATCGAATCCCGGCGAAATAGAAACTGCAGTACAACAGCAACACCCGGATATTGTTGTGTGTGGCAGCGGAGAAACCTTGCCCACTGCGGACACTGTACAAACCCTGTTGAAAAAATACGCTCTTGCACCACCCCTTATCGTCATCGCCGGGGAAACCACCGAGGCCGATGTCGTTGCAGCGAAAAAGTCCGGGATCTCGGCACTGATCAGCTACGACGAACCTGACCACCTGCATCTGTGTTTCGATCGGGAAGCCGGATTCATCCGATTGCAACAGGACCTTCTGGCTGTCAATAATACTCTGCGTGAAAGCGAAAACCGCTGCCATGTCCTGATTGAGAACTCCAGCGATGCAGTCGCCTATATTCATGACGGCATGCATGTTTATGCCAACCAGCCCTACATGAATTTATTTTCCATCGACACGCCCGAGGCCATTGATGGCACGCCGATTCTGGACATGATTAGCACCGGACAACGTGATTCATTCAGGGGATTCCTGAAGGGATACCTGGATGATAAAACATCAGGCAATACCCTCGATATCGACTGCATCAGCCCGACCGGTGAAGTTTTTCACAGCAGCATGGAACTTGCCCCCGCCACCATGGATGGCGAACCTTGCACACAGATAATTATGCGGGTTGATTCATCAAACGCTGCTCTTGAGAAAAAAATCAAGACACTGACACAGCAAGACGTTGTCACAAATCTGGCCAATCGCCAGTACTTTTTAGAGGTACTGAAAGAGCGCCTGGCAAGCCCGGTAACGGACGATGAGCATCGTGCACTTATCTATATAACACTGGATAACTTCAAGTCGATACGCGATGGAACCGGCATTGAGGCCAGTGACCAGGCGCTACGCGACATTGCCAGAATACTCAAATCCAGCTGTGGTGAGAACGATTG
>JAQBDO010000368.1:0-3121 GCA_032124375.1 Gammaproteobacteria bacterium | reverse complement strand
GGCTTACCCTTGAACCAGGGTCGAGGATTAAAGGGCTTGCCATCCTTGCGTAGTTCCAGGTACAGCCCCGCGCTCGCCTGACCGCCGCTGTCACCGGCGGCAGCGATCGTTTCGCCGTGTGCGACCCACTCTCCCACCTCCTTGTAGAGACTGCGATTCTGGCCATAGAGGGACATATAACCATCACCGTGATCGATAATCAGCAGCAACCCGAAGCCACGCAGCCAGTCAGAGAAGGCTATCCGGCCACTGGCAATGGCCTGCACCTCCGTACCGGCGCGTGTGTCGATATAAACACCGCGTGTAACCAATGTACCCTGCTGCTCTATTTCTCCAAAAGACCGGGTGATGCGACCGGCAACCGGCCAGCGTAACTTGCCCTTGAGCTCACGTAATGACGTGTATTGCCCTGCATCCGGGGGAATATCCTGCAAGGCCAGCGTCAGCGACTGCACCAGCTTTTGCAGTCGCTGCTGATCCTGTTCGAGCGTGGTGAGCTCTGTTGTTTTGCTATTCATCTCCACCTGCAAGCGGGCAAGAACCTGTCGGCGGCGGTCCTGCTCGCCTGCCAGCCTTAATGACTTGTCGGCCTGTTGTTCGCGCAAGCGTACAATCTCGTCCTGCTTTGCAAGCAGCGCTTGCTCAATATCATTCATACGCTGCAGTGATGCGAGCAGGTCTTGCATACGGTCGGCACGGGCGCGTGCAAAATAGCCGTGATAGACCAGCAATCGTCCAACTGCCGACGGCTCTTGCTGGCTAAGCAACAGCTTGATTCGTTCTTGCCTGCCCGTCATATAGGCCAGCTGGAATTCCTGCGCAAGACTGGCGCGCATGGCATCGAGACGCACATCCTCATCACTGCGCTCATCTCGCAAATCCTGAATTTTCCGGTGCACGTTTGCTGTATCCATATCAAGCTGTCGCAATTCAGCAGAGACACTGCCTATCTCTTTTTCGGTTTTTTTCAGATTCTCCTGCAAGGCAGCATGCTCGCCACGCATGGAATCAATATCATTCTTGATCGCACCAATGCGCTCCTGCAACTGCTGCAGTTTTTCAGACTGTACGGCAATTTCATCAGCCAGCAGCACCGCAGGCGATAGCAGCAGCACCAGCGCAACTACGCTTACAACAGCCAGGGGTAAGCTTTGGACATATAGAAACACTACATTATATACAGCAGGAAAGAAGGGATTCAGAGGTAGCTGCAGCAGACGTGGCACTTAGCTGCTTTCTGCCGCTGTCGTTTCCGGCCTGGATTCATCAGTGTCGTCCCGGGTCAATGCCACCAGCGATGTGCCGGTCATTTCAGGCGGCATTTCCATGTTCATCAGGTACAGCATGCTGGGTGCAATATCTGACAAGGCACCGTGTGCCGACATCGTTGCCGGTCGGCCGAAATAAATCAGTGGTACCAGGTTAGTGGTATGCGCGGTATGTACCTGCCCGGTTTCGCTATCAAGCATGAGTTCGGCATTGCCATGATCAGCCGTCACCAACATCTCGCCACCACAAAGCTGCAGCGCATCTACAACGCGCCCTACACAGGTATCAACCGCCTCAATCGCCTTGACCGCAGCTTCAAACTTTCCGGTATGCCCGACCATGTCAGGGTTGGCATAATTACAGATGATGACATCGTAGGTACCGACTTCTATCGCCGCGACCAGCTTGTCGGTGAGCTCCGGTGCATTCATTTCCGGTTGCAAATCATAGGTCGCAACCATCGGCGATTTCACCAGTATCCGGTCTTCACCTTCAAACGGTTGTTCTTCGCCGCCGTTGAAGAAGAAGGTCACATGCGCATATTTCTCGGTCTCGGCCAACCGCAGCTGTCTCAGACCATGTTTGGCAACATATTCCCCGAAGACATTCTTCAGGCGCTCTGCCGGATAGGCAACGGACACATCAAAGTCTGACTTGTACTCGGTCAAACTGATAAAGGCGCCCAATTGAGGAGCCGATTCCCTGGCGAATCCGTCGAAGTCCTTTTCGATAAACGGACGTGTGATCTGACGCGCACGATCCGAACGGTAATTCATAAAGACCATGACATCGCCATCTTCAACAGTTACCGGTCGGGTACCTTGAGGAATTATTGCCGTAGCCGAGACAAACTCGTCACTTTCATCGCGCGCATAAGCCATGTCCAGGGCATCGAGCGCTTTCTCTGCCTGATAAGCTGCCTTACCCTGTGTGATCAAATCATAGGCAGCCTGGATACGCGGCCAGCGATGATCCCGATACATGGCATAGTAACGGCCAACAACAGAAGCAAAACGACCACCCTTGAGCTGTTTAAACTTGTCTTCCATCAGCTCAATGGAAGACACAGCACTGCGAGGCGAGGTGTCCCGTCCATCCAGAAAGGCGTGCAGATAGACTTTTTCGGCGCCCCGCTGGACAGCAAGTTCTACCATTGCGTGGATATGCTCTTCGTGGCTGTGCACGCCACCCGGTGAAAGCAGCCCCATAATATGGACGGCCTTGCCACTTTCAATCGCCTTGTCGACACCGTCAGTCAGCGTGCGATTAGAGAAAAAAGAGCCCGTCTTGATGGCGCGACTGACGCGGGTAAATTCCTGGTAAACCACGCGCCCGGCCCCCAGATTCAGGTGGCCTACCTCGGAATTGCCCATCTGGTCTGCAGGCAAGCCAACGGCCGCACCGGAGGTACGAATCAACGTGTGGGGGAAATTTTTCCACAAGCCGTCCCAGACAGGCTTGTTCGCAGCAGCAATGGCATTGAATTGTGGCTTCTCGCTATAACCCCAGCCATCGAGGATCAGCAATACCATTGGTCGTGCTGATCCTTTGTCAGATGGCTGTGGTGGTTGTTCGCTCATAACCTGGAAAGAGTCTAAATTAAATTATACCGGCTGCCAACGGGGCACGATCCAAACTTGCAATAATGCTATCCATGGCCAATTTCAGGCTCACACAGCAGCAACTTAGCTGTAGCCCAAACGGCTTATTATTGTATAATGTTTTAATAATGAATGCAGCAACCCGACTTGTTTTCAGGCGCTTGAGAGGCTGAGAAATGGTAGTAATCAGTGAACCCCTTATCACCCGCGAGGAAGATATCGATCGCGCTTCGCGCTCGCTCAAGGCAATG
>JAQBDO010000367.1:0-12932 GCA_032124375.1 Gammaproteobacteria bacterium | reverse complement strand
GTTTCAGCCACAACAATGCCAGAATAAATCCCGTTAACGCACCCGCAACGGCCAGCAGATCCGAGCCATTTGCCAGCAAGTAATTGCCTGCAAAATGGCCGGCCAATGCCCCGGCAAACAGACCGGCCAGTGGTGCCGCGTAGACGGCCAGTGAACCGCGCACCAGCCCTGACTCGGAAATACCCACCACCACGGTTTCACCCACACGGGCATGAATCCGGTTCACTACCCGCAACCGCACCCGACGCTGGCCCAACACCCTGGCAATGGCCGATGTGCCGCAGCCCTTGCGGGCGGCACAACCACCGCAAACCGACATGCGCTCACTCTCGACCCAGGCAAAATCGCCCTCTACAGCAACGACCCTGCCGGATTCCTCAATCATGATTGAGGAGTAACGGACTGCACCGAGCGGGCAACCATCTGCACGGTGGCCGGCGGAACCTCACCCACAACAGTGACCTGGTGGCCATCAACAACAGCACCAAAGGCATTCAAGGCGCCCATAGTCGACAGTCCCAGGAACGATTTATCATCCGACATCAGTTTTTCAACGTAGACAGACAGGGTAGCCAGGCCATCGCTAAACACCAGGTGTTCCACGCTGGCGCCTCCCTTGCGCATGCGTTTGCGCTGAAAATCAGTCAGCTCAAACCCGGCCGGCAGACTTTCCACGATCCAGCCAGGGGTACCAGGATTGACAGCAGAATCCCGACCATCGGCACCCTGACGGGTCCAGCTATAGCCTTCACCCGTCAACGTTGGCTGCAAGGCCAGTGTAGAAAGACGCTCACTGACATTGAGATCAGTAAACATGACCTGCTCAATGGCCTCGCCATCAACACCCGTCAGGTCAGATTTGAGCAACATGTAATTAGCGGCATCAATCCAGAAACGATAACCGTAACGGAAGTGGTCTTTGGGGGTGATGGTAACGACACGGGTCATGTGACCGGCAATACGGTCTTCACCGACGTCTTGCAACTGGTAGTAGCGTGACAGGCTGTCCAGATCTTCAGGCACCGTCGGAAAAGGCGACCGCGGCCGACTCTTTCCTACCATGACAGACTTGCTGTCAGCCATGATACAGGTAACAACCTTGTCATCCCGCAACACCTCACGGGGGCTACCGGTCAGTGACACCAGGCGTTCCTGCTCGCCCTGTTCGCTCGCCTGATGAACGATACGCATGGTTTCAAGCTTGCCGTCGTGCAGGTAGACAAAAGTGCCATCATAATTAAGCAACTGCAAGGCATTGGACATGCCGTCCAGCCACTGCCGCGCACTGTCTCCGGCAAAGGCCTGCCCGGCAACCGCCAGCAAGGCCGGTAACAGCCAGTTCACGCCATTATTCCTTGTCATCTACGTTCATGTCATGACCAACAAGACGTACATACGGCAGCATGCCACGATTCACTGCATACTCATTGTGATTAACAAGATAGACATCCAGACTCTGCGCACCTTTGCCCGTACCCGTAGCAGTACTCGCCAGCAACGGTGTTGCATCCACCGCGGCAAACTCATTACTCACCGGCGCGCTGGCAACAGCCGGTACCCCTGCCGGATTTTCCTGACGAACAGACTGCAATGACACCACGGCCACCACTGCCACAGAGGCAGCAACCGCAAGCCCGGCAAGCGGTTTAAACAGCCGCGCCAGCCGCCGTGCAGGTTTTGCCTGCACATCCGGCTCATCCTGCAACGCCAGTTGCACGCCAATATTAAAATCAGGGTCCGTCTTGCGTGGCAGGTGATTCTGCAGGCAATCGCTGATTAACTGATAGCGTGAAAGTCTGTCGCGCATTAAGGCATCATCTGTCAATCGTTTGATCAGCAGTGCATGTTCGGCCTCCGCCAGTTCATCATCAACCAGCGCGGAGATCTGTTCGTGTAGTTTTTCTTTCATAGTGACAAGCTCACAAAAGTCTAGTCCAGCAAGGGTTTCAAGCGGGTATCTATCGCATCCCGCGCCCTGAAAATACGCGACCTCACCGTCCCGATTGGACACTCCATGGTCTGCGCAATTTCTTCATAACTCAATCCTTCCAGCTCACGCAATGTAATAGCCGTACGCAAATCATCCGGCAACTCATCTATGGCCTCGGCAACCGCCGCCTGAATTTCATCCCTTAACAGCAGACGTTCCGGCGTTGCATACTCTTTGAGACCCGTCGCACCCTCATATTGTTCCGCATCCTGCGCATCAATATCACTCTGGGGTGGTCGGCGACCACTGGCGACCAGATAATTCTTCGCGGTATTAATCGCAATCCGGTAGAGCCAGGTATAAAACGCACTCTCCCCCCGGAATCGATCAATCGCCCGGTAGGCCTTAATGAAGGCCTCCTGCGCAACATCTCTGGCTTCGTCAGAGTCATGCACATAGCGATTCACTAACTGTATGATTTTATTTTGGTATTTAAGGACAAGGACATCAAATGCCTGCTTGTCGCCCCGCTGCACCTGCTCAACCAGGGTTTGATCTATACTTCTCTCGCCCATGCGGGCCGTCTCCCTTCAACCCGACACTACCCCGATGAACGTCAGTCACCCGGGATAGTTCAGTGTTAATGTATAAAAATCAGGTGTTTTCTCTGAAAACACAGCAACCACAGTGCCTCAGCCGCACCATAATATACTGTATATTACAGCGACCTGACGGGTAGGCTACGCTTTACCCTTCTGCGACATAGCAAGCTGTTAGCAGCAGGCCGGGTTAAAGAGTACAGCGACGGTCCCGGCAACGAAATGTTAATAACCAATATTGGCCCGAGGGGGCCCGCAGGCAAGCTATGGTAGCCGTAAACAGTTTTGATGTCCTTATCATTGGCAGCGGCGCCGCCGGACTGAGCCTCGCCTTGCGTCTACCCGCCCATATACAGGTCGCGGTGCTCGCCAAAAGCACCCTCGATGAAGGCTGCACGCTGTATGCACAGGGCGGTATTTCGGCCGTCACACAGGCCCCGGACACCTTCGAATCCCATATCGCCGACACGCTGAACGCCGGTGCCCACCTGAACAACCCTGAGACGGTGCGCTTTACCATCGAAAGGGCACCGGAGGCAATCCGCTGGCTGGTTGACCTCGGCGTGCCGTTTACCCGCAATGACAAGTCCGGCAACAACGATGCCTTTCATCTGACACGCGAAGGGGGGCATTCCACCCGCCGGGTATTACATGCCGCTGACGCCACCGGCCGCGCCATAGAAACAACACTGGTCAACGAAGCCCGCAAACGCAGCAACATCCGCCTGCTTGAGCACCACATCGCCATCGACCTGATCACTGGCAACAAACTCGGCCTGGCTCACAATCGCTGTATGGGCGCGTACATCCTCAACCGTGAGCAGCAATCAGTAGTGGCTTACAGCGCCCGCAACGTGGTGCTGGCCACCGGTGGTGCCAGCAAGGTCTATCTGTATACCAGTAACCCGGACACCTCCAGCGGTGATGGCATCGCCATGGCCTGGCGCGCCGGTTGCCGGGTTGCCAACATGGAGTTCAACCAGTTCCATCCCACCTGCCTGTACCACCCGAAGGCCAAGTCATTCCTGGTCACTGAGGCCGTGCGCGGCGAAGGCGGTCGCCTGTTGTTACAGGACGGCACACCCTTTATGGAGCGCTTTGACAAGCGCGGCAACCTGGCACCGCGTGACATCGTGGCACGCGCTATCGACCATGAAATGAAACGACTCGGTGAGGAATATGTCCTGCTGGACATCAGCCATAAACCCGCACCGTTTATCAAACAACACTTCCCCACCGTGTATGCGCGTTGCCGTGAACTCGGTTATGACATGACACTGGAACCAATACCCGTGGTGCCGGCAGCGCATTACACCTGTGGCGGCGTTATCACAGACCTGCACGGCCAGACCGACATCCCCGGACTGTACGCCATCGGTGAGGTCGCCTGCACCGGCATGCACGGCGCCAACCGTATGGCCAGCAACTCGTTGCTGGAATGCCTGGTATTTGCCTGTGCGGCCAGCGAACACATCGCGGCAACGCTCGCCAACGCGCCGGCACCCGTGCCATTGCCGCCCTGGGATGAATCACGGGTACGCGACTCGGATGAAGAGGTCGTCGTCAGCCACAACTGGGATGAACTGCGGCGCTGCATGTGGAACTACGTGGGCATTGTCAGGACAGACAAACGCCTGCAACGCGCCTGGCGTCGCGTCGACCTGCTGCAACAGGAAATCCATGAGTATTACAGCAACTTCACCGTCTCCAATGACTTGCTGGAACTGCGTAACCTCGCCGAGGTGGCCGCCCTCATTATCCGCTCGGCCCAGCAGCGCAAGGAAAGTCGCGGCCTGCATTTCACGCTGGACTACCCGGATATGGACAACAGCAAGCCGCCCACCGACACCATCCTCACACCCGCACACTCGCAACACATTGACCTTGCCGTGTAACCGGCAATAAGGGAATCTTTCGACTGATCAAAGTAGCGGCTGAACTATATCAAGCGGAGCGAGAGTTTTTTATAACCACAGAAGCACACGCAAGCAAGAATGCCCTAATAGACATCTTTCCGTGTGCTTCCGTGGCAAATATTTTTTTCATCATCTGGCTGAACCAGCAGCATCATCAGGTAATCTCGAAATGGCTAAAGCCACACACATCCGGGCAGTCTTCGCACTCTACACCACTGACCGCCGCCTGCGGGGGGCCTTCCCGCAACCACCGGTGCAATGAATCCAGTGCCGCTGGTGACCCACAAGCCGTCACGGCTACCCGGCCATCCGCCAGATTACTGACTTCACCGACAAGCCCAAGCGCCCGCGCCTGATCACGTGTCGACACCCTGAAGAACACACCTTGCACACGGCCGGAGACATAAAAACGGGAACAGGCCATGCCGGTATGCAGCCGCGCGTTATTGGCCGCTGCTCCCCGACGGCTGCAGCACAGCTGCCTGACCAATGCCAGCCTGTTGCTTGCGGGTAATATATTTTTCGAGGGCCTCGCGCGTGACCGGTCCTTCCTGACGTGCCATGCGTTCACCCTCCGGCGAGATAATGTATGAGGTCGGCAATCCCAGCACCGGCCCCAGCACAGTCACCGGTACCGGATCCGTCTGCATAACCGGATAGGAAATCATATGACTCTCGACAAATTCTTTCAGGTATTGCTCGTTGACCTCTTCATAAGCAATACCGAGCACCACAATGGAATCGCGATTATCCTCGTAGAGTCCCACCAGGTCGGGGATCTCTTCCAGACACGGCGGGCACCAGGTGGCCCAGTAATTAACGATCACCCACTTGCCGCGAAAGTCTGACAGTGAAACCGGTTTGCCCTGCAGATCCTTCAAGGTGAAATCGACCTTTTCCGCCGCCACCGGCAATGCCATCAGCAGTGCCAGCACACATATCAATGAACGCATTATTTACTCCTTTATGATTTGGGAGAGATTATACTCTCCCCCACAATTTGTGCAGTCGGACCGAATCCGGCCAGCTTCCCGGCAGCAGAACAGCTCCAATTAGGACCGACCTCACCACAACTGGTTCCCTGACAAGGCCTGCATGAGCACCATTAGCAAAGACGATTTCAATAACAGTATCTGCGATGCACTGCAGTATATTTCCTATTATCACCCGCAGGATTTTATCCAGGCGCTGCACGCGGCCTATCTGCGCGAGGAATCCCCCGCGGCAAAAGACGCCATGGCGCAGATCCTGATTAATTCACGCATGTGTGCCGAGGGCCACCGCCCGATCTGTCAGGACACCGGTATCGTGAATGTCTTCCTCAAGGTGGGTATGGATATTCGCTGGGACACGGACAGCAGCATCGATGACATGATCAACGCCGCCGTACGGCGCGCCTACCTCGATCCGGACAACCCGCTACGCGGCTCCATTGTCAGCGACCCGGCCGGTGAACGTCGCAATACCGGTGATAATACCCCCGCTGTCATTCACAAGGATATTGTCCCCGGTGACCGGGTTGAAATAACGGTCGCGGCCAAGGGCGGCGGCTCGGAGAATAAATCCCGCTTCGCCATCCTCAACCCCAGCGACGACATCGTCGAGTGGGTACTGCAACAGGTCCCCACCATGGGGGCCGGCTGGTGCCCGCCGGGTATTCTCGGCATCGGCATCGGCGGCACCGCCGAGAAGGCCATGCTGATGGCCAAGGAAGCGATTCTCGAACCCCTCGACATGCATGAACTGAAAGCACGCTGGCCGGAAAACAAGCTGGAAGAAATGCGCCTGGAGCTTTTCGAAAAAGTGAACGCCCTTGGCATCGGCGCACAGGGACTCGGTGGCTTGACGACCGTGCTGGATATCAAGATCAGGGACTATCCGACCCACGCCGCCTCCAAACCGGTCGCCCTGATACCCAACTGCGCCGCTACCCGGCACGTGCATTTCACCCTCGACGGCAGCGGCCCGGTCGATCTGGTACCACCGCGGCTGGATGACTGGCCGGAAATCACCCGCGAGGCCAGCGCCAATACGCGCCGCATACAACTCGATGATATTGATCCGGCCATCGAACTCGACTGGCAACCTGGTGATACCCTGCTGATCAGTGGCAAGCTACTCACCGGACGCGATGCTGCCCACAAACGCATTATTGAATACCTGCGACGCGGCGAGCCATTGCCTAACGGGCTGGATTTCAGGGGACGTTTTCTCTACTACGTCGGTCCGGTGGACCCGGTCGGTGATGAAGTCGTCGGACCCGCCGGCCCAACCACGGCCACACGCATGGACAAGTTCACCGATGAACTGCTGGAAAGAACCGGTCTGCTCGGCATGATCGGCAAGGCGGAACGCGGCCCCGAGGCCATCGCCTCCATTGCCCGGCACAAGGCCGTCTACCTGATTGCCACCGGCGGCGCCGCCTACCTGGTCTCCAGGGCGATTCGCAGTGCACGCGTCGTCGCCTTTCCGGAACTGGGCATGGAGGCGGTGTATGAATTTGAAGTGGAGGACATGCCGGTGACCGTTGCGGTCGACACCCGTGGCAATTCCATCCATGAAAGCGGCCCACGGGAATGGAAAATGCGCATCGCTGACATCCCGGTAGTAACAGAGTAGTTTTTAGGTTCTTCCATGGATTAAGTGGGTAAATCAGCCGTGCCTGGCCGAATGAATTCGGCCCTGCAGCTCAATTATTTGCAGGGTCGAATTCATTCGACCACAAGGGTCAACTACTCACTCAATCCAGGAAAGAGCCAGTTTTATATCGATAACACTTGAGACAAAAATAATGACAGCTGACGTCACCATTTACTTCAACCCGCAATGCAGCAAGTGTCGACTGAGCCTTGAGTTACTGGAACAGCACGGTCAACAGACCGAGGTCATTGAATATCTCAATACACCGCCAGATGCCGCCACCCTGGAAGCCATCCTCGACATGCTGGATATGGAGCCGCGCGAACTGCTACGCACACATGAAAAAGAGTACCTCGAGGCCGGACTGGACAACGCCGGGCTGTCGCGCGCCGAGCTGATCGATGCCATGATCCGCTATCCGCGCCTGATTGAACGGCCCATCGTCATCAAAAACGGCAAGGCAATGATTGGCAGGCCGCCGGAGCGAATACTGGATATCCTGTGAGGACTGGATAGATCACCCATCAATACAATAAAGTTCGCGGACCAGATCTGCTCCTGCAGGTGCGTCGACCGGGACAGGAGCGCATTGTAAACTCGATTCGCGGTTGCCAGCCGCTGCTGACGAATCATCATTGATACTTTTTGAGGCCACCGACCAAACCATGAACGAAATACTCGTGCTCTACTACAGCCGCTACGGCGCCACCGCCGAAATGGCACAAATCATCGCCCGTGGCATTGAAACCCACCCGCACTGCCAGGCACGCATCCGTACCGTGCCAGCGGTATCCACGGTCTGCGAAGCAAAGGAAGATGATATCCCGGCAGCGGGACCACCCTATGTCACACTGGATGATCTGCGCGAATGCGCCGCACTGGTACTCGGTAGCCCGACCCGTTTTGGCAACATGGCGGCAGCACTGAAGTATTTCATCGATTCCACCAGCAGCCTGTGGCTGGGCGGCGAACTGGCCGGCAAACCGGCGGCTGTATTCACCTCTACCTCAAGCATGCACGGCGGACAGGAAACCACCCTGCTCTCCATGATGTTGCCACTGCTGCATCACGGCATGCTGCTGATGGGGCTGCCCTATACGGAGAGTGAATTACTGACGACCAGCAGTGGCGGCACACCCTATGGCCCCAGCCACCTCGCCGGCAGTGATAACAAGCGCGCACTCAGCGACGAAGAAAAACACCTGTGCACCGCATTGGGAAAACGGGTCGCAGACACCGCCAGTCGTCTGGCCTGACCCGCATCACCATGCTCACCCTGCCCGGCAAACGCTTCCTGTACGCACTCACCCTGTTCGGCTACTTCGGCACGCTGGCATTGCTGACCGCCTGGTACAGCTGGCTGGCACCACCGACACATTTCCCGAGGGCACTGATACTGATCATCACTCTGGTACCGCTGCTGTTTCCGCTACGCGGTCTGCTGCACGGCCGCAAGTACACCTTTGCCTGGAGTTGTTTTCTGGCGCTGTTCTATTTCATACACGGCGTAATGGAAGCCAACAGCTCGGAAGTGACCCGACATTTTGGAATGGTCGAGGTCCTTTGCAGTTCAGTCTGGTTCCTGGCCGCGATGGCCTATGTGCGGAATAATGATCAGTAGTCAGGACAGCACACCTACCACGGCCCCGGTCATGCAGGTCGCCAGTGTACCGGCGGCAATCGATTTCATACCGAGCTGAATAATCTCCGCACGCCGTTCCGGCACCATGGTGGCAAGGCCACCGATCATGATGCCGAGGCTGCCGAAGTTGGCGAAACCGCACAGTGCATAGGTCATGATCAGCTGACTGCGTGCCTCCAGTTGACCGGCCGGCAGGGCCGCGAGATCCAGGTAGGCAAACAGCTCGTTCAGAATCACCTTGGTACCCAGCAGGGAACCACCGCTGATGGCCTGCTCCCAGGGAATGCCCATCAACCAGGCAATCGGCGCCAGCAGCCAGCCCAGCAGCCGTTGCAGGGTCAGTGGCGCATCGGCGACGCCGGGCAACAGGCCCAGCATCATGTTCACCAGGCTGACCAGCGCCACCATGACGATCAGCATGGCCGTGATGTTGATAATTAATTCGACGCCCTGCAGGGTGCCTTTGGTCACTGCATCCATATTGCTGGTGGCACGCTGTGGCGGCACCAGTTCACCGGCCGTGGCACGTTGTTCCGGTGGCAGCAGCATTTGCGCGACCACAATGGCGGCCGGCGCACTGATCAGGGAAGCCACCAGGATGTGGCCCATGGCATCCGGGATCACGTCTCTTAAAATGCTGGCATAGAGCACCATCACGGTGCCGGCGATCGTTGCCATACCGGTCACCATCAGTGCAAACAGTTCACTGCGGGTCATGTCCGCAAGGTAGGGTCGCACCAGTAACGGCGCTTCTACCATGCCGACAAATACATTGGTCACGGCACCCAGCGCCAGCGCCCCGCCGATACCCATGGCGCGTTGCAACAAGCGCGACAGGCCGCGCACGATGAAGGGCAGTACGCCCCAGTAAAACAGCAAGGCAGACAGTGCACTGATCAGTAAAATCAGCGGCAAGGCACGAAACGCGAGGATAAAACTGGAACCCGGCTGCGTTTCCTCGAACGGCAGTTCATCACCGCCCAGATAACCGAAAACAAAAGAGGTACCGTCAAGGGTCGCCTGCTCAAGTGTCAGCAACAGCTCGTTAAGGCCCATGAACACCAGCTTGAACGGTGGTAACCACAACAGCATCGCAGCCAGTACAAACTGCAGGGTAATACCGGCCAGCAGGGTACGCCATGGAATGCGCGCGCGGTCCTCACTGAACAACCAGGCAAGCAGCAGAAATACCAGTATTCCGAACGCGCTTTGCAGTGCAAGTGACATGACTGGCTGGACTACGGCTTGTTATCCAGAACCGCTTTTACGAACGGGATCGTCAGGCGACGCTGCTCAATCAATGAGGCGGTATCCAGTGTGTCGAACAACGCAAACAGCGTCGGCAAATCCCGCGGAAAGCGTCGCAGCATAAACTGCGCCGTTTCCTCGGGCAGGTCCAGTCCGCGCCCGCGGGCACGACAGGCCAGCGCGGCAATGACATCCTCGTCACCAAGGGGTTTGAGCGTGTAGGTAACGCCCCAACCCAGCCGCGAGACCAGGTCCGGCAGCTGGAAGCCGCACTGGTCCGCGCGCTGCTCTCCCGCAACCAGCAAGGTTTTGTCTGCCGCACGCACACGATTAAACAAATCAAACAGACCGGTCTCCCAGTCGGCATGCCCGGCTGCTGCGGAGACATCATCCAGACAGATCAGGTCGAGCTGCTCCAGGTCTTCCAGCACGGTGGGCGCCAGCGCCAGCAACTCGCGCACCGGCAGGTAGCTTGCGCTACGATCTGCCTGGCTGGCACTGTGACAGGCGGCCTGCAGCAAGTGTGTTTTGCCCATGCCGGGCGACCCGGCGACGTAGACCAGGCGTTCGCCATTACCGATCGCTGCCAATTGCAGATGCTGCAGCAGCTCATCGTTCAGGCCGGGGAAGTAACTTTCAAAGCGGGCGCTGTCTTGCAGCGCAAGACCGAGCGGTAATTGTGGATTGCTGTTCATCGAAAGTGGCTGCAGCAAAGTCCGGCCCTTAACGGCCACGCTTCTCCCAGGCGCGTTGACCCCAGGTCCAGACATAGTCAAAACCGCTCCACAGCGTCGTCGCCAGTACACTGTACAACAGCACATCCATCAGGATAACAGGCAGCGTCTGTATGCCGAATGAAAACAACACTGCCAGCACCAGTAGAATCTGCGTGGCCGTGTTCAGCTTGCTGGCCACACTGGGTTCGGCATCAAACCGTTCTATACGCATGTGATAAAACGTTGCACCGGCGACAATCACCAGGTCACGCAATATGACAAGCAACACCAGCCATGCGGGTATCAGTCCAAGCCAGCCCAGCGTGACGAAGCAGGATACCAGCAGCAGCTTGTCAGCCAGCGGATCCAGAATGCCGCCCAGGCGGCTGCGCCAGTCATAACGTTTGGCGAGAAACCCGTCCAGCCCATCCGAGAAACCCGCCACGCCGATGACAATCAGTGCCGCAGTAAAGCGCTCCTGCAACAACAGGATCACCACTGGCGGCACCAGCAGGAAACGGAAAGCCGTTATTACATTGGGTATATCGCGTGGCTTCACTGGGATAGATTCACTGGCGCAGTCGGAAACTGCCGGGCGCGGCCGTGGACAGCGGCTCAAGAACCGTCCCGATAGTCACCGTATGCATGAGGTCCTGCAAACTGCCATTGAGTTGCAGGGCATACTGAATCTCGTCCCCTGCGACCTTTTCTACCTGCATGCCGACAACCGCTGTCAGCCCGGAGAGATAGTCGCCAAGCCGCGCATAATCAGCTAACGAATTCACACCGCTCACTGAAATATGCACGTCACTGAGATTGCCGCCGGCCTGTGACACTGCAAACCGTGAGGCCAGGATATCCGCCGTATCATTGATACCCTGCTGTGCCAGCGCATCCAGTTGCTGACGACTGTCTGTCCAGGATGAGGGCTTGCCGGCAACTTCCAGGTGCCAGCGTGAGGACCATGCACCGGACGGGCTACGGTTCACTCGGCCAATCAAAATGGCCTGCGGGTTATAGCGACTGGAGGCATCCAGCACATTGTCAAAGAAACCACCCCAGATATCTGAAAAACGCACCTGCGACTGATCCTGCAGGTCCATCAAGGGAAATAACACCGGCACACCGCGCTGCCTGGCGGCACGTTCTATCTGGAGGTACACCTCGGTGCCATCATCAGCAGCGACAACATAACGCTTGTCGTGATCTTCCACCGCCAGCCACACCAGCGTGTCCGGCCGTTCGGCACCCCAGTAGCTGACACCCTGCTGCTGCAATGACTGACGAATCGCCTCCCCGTCAAACTGCACCCACAGCTTCAATACCGGTGGCTCGCTGGCCGGCACCGTAAAATAACGATACTGCTGCATCAGTTGTGCCGGATCCTTCAACATCTCCCGGGCCGGTTCGGTAGTGAGCACCGCATCCTGCCCGGCAACGCGCTTCAGCACTTCCTGCAACGCGGTTTTCAGGGCATCCGCGCGCACCCCCGGTGACTGGTTGGAGACCACCACCTCGGATTCGAACAGACTCTCCACCGCCGCTACCGTGGCAAACGGCAGCAGCAACAGAATAAAAACAGGAACTACCCGGGAAAGACTACTTTGTTGATATTTATCCATGCGTTATCACGTCAGGTTCAGGAATAATGTCAAGCATACGGGTATCTGCAGAATTTGACCATATCAGTCATAGCAACAACAAAGCGCACTCCCGCAGTTTACAGCAGTCATAAGCGACCGCTACCATAGCGTCCCAGCCAACCCGGGATACCTGCACGTGAGCACAAGAGACACAACAAACAGTTTAAGTTACCGGGACTCCGGCGTGGACATCGATACCGGCAGCGAGTTGATCGAACGCATCAAGCCGGCGGTTGCAAGGACCCGGCGACCGGGCGTGCTGGCAGGACTGGGCGGCTTTGGCGCCCTGTTCGAACTGCCGCTGGACCGCTACCGGGAGCCGGTACTGGTCTCAGGCACTGACGGTGTCGGCACCAAGCTGAAACTGGCGGTGGAAGCCGGACTGCATGACACTATCGGCATCGATCTGGTCGCCATGTGCGTCAACGACATCGTGGTGGCCGGCGCCGAACCACTGTTCTTTCTCGACTACTACGCTACCGGCAAGCTCGACCTCGATGTCGCCAGCGAGGTCATCAAGGGCATTGCCGCCGGCTGTGAACTGGCTGGCGCTGCACTGGTGGGCGGTGAAACGGCAGAGATGCCCGGCATGTACAGT
>JAQBDO010000366.1:0-3781 GCA_032124375.1 Gammaproteobacteria bacterium | reverse complement strand
CGGCGAGTTCGTCCGATGGACGCAACACTTTACTCTTTATGGCTCATCCCCCGATCAAGTGGGTAGATTAACATTGCAGGGCCGAATCACTTGTGCCCGATTAATCAAGGGAACAGCCGTTATTTTATTGAAGTCAAGCATGAATCCCCGAAAAATCATGGCACATTGGATGTACCGATTCGCTGGCAGCCTGCCTGTCACGCACTAACCAGGCCGTTTGCATGCCTGCGTCACGCGCTGCATGCAATTCCTCCAGCGTGTCGGACAAAAACAGGATCTGTTCAGTGTCCAGGCCAATCTCGGCGGAAATTCTCTGGTAACTGCCAGTGTCGCGCTTCATGCCGATGCCGGTATCGAAGTAACCGTTGAATAAGGGTGTTAAATCACCATAGTCGGAATAACCAAAGAGCAGTTTTTGTGCCGGCACCGAGCCGGAGGAATAGACATACAGCCGGATACCCTCATTGTGCCATTGACGCAGATATTCGACAGCATCCGGGTAGACATGGCCCGTAAACCCCTTATCGACATACCCCTGTTTCCAGATCATTCCCTGTAACGACTTCAATGCTGTAATTTTCTGATCCCGGTCAATCCAGTTTATTAACTGTTCTATGGCTTGTTCTGTTGACAGTTGCCGACCGACTTCCTGATTGATCGCTTCCAGGTCCTGCTGAACAGCGGAATTGTCCAGATTGGCGCGCACAAACCCGGCGATATGACTGCGTGCATAGGGAAATAAAACATCGAACACGAAACCGATCGAAGTGGTTGTACCCTCGATGTCGGTCAGTATGGCCTTAATCGTCATCTATGCTCAGCCAGGTATTCCTCATAGCTGACGTGCCGGGATGCAATGTCGTCACCCGTGAATTCTCCCACCCAGCCATCCGGGATGACAAAGAAACGAATGCACCTGAAGTTGGGTCTTGCCCCCATGTCGAACCAGTGAGTGGTATTTTCAGGTACGCTGATCAGATCACCTTTTTCGCACAGGATGGCGTACACCCTATCTTCAACATGCAGATAAAACAGGCCCTCGCCATCGACAAAAAAGCGCACCTCGAAATCACTGTGAATGTGTTCCGCCAGGAATTTCTCCCGAAATTCGGCCGCCTGGGGGTTATCCGGTTGCAGTGCAATCACATCAACCGATTGGAAGCCGTACTGCTGATTCAGCTCGGCAATCTCATCGGCATAGGCAGCTTTTACACGCTCGGCATCTGCATCGTCCGCAATACCCCTGGTCGACCAGCGCTCCAGTTGGACGCCGATATTGTGCATGGCGTCCCTGATAGCCTGATAATCACGAATGACCCCAATGGCTGGTCCGCCGGTGTCAGGGTAGATAGCGAGAGTCGTCATTGGCGTGTAACCTCCTTGCGTCTCATTTCACAGTCAAACAGGAATTCAAAGGCCTCTGCATGTTTCAAGGCATCATCAACACTCTTGCCCCAGGTATAAAAGCCATGCCCACGAATGAGATAACCATGAAAAATATCTTCGCTGTCCTGCATACGTGTTTCGACGACCGTCGCTAAACGCTCAATATCCTGGTCGTTGGAAAATACCGGAACAGTCACCTTGCATGCGTGTGTATTGATACCGGGAAACGCCTTGAGTATTTCATAACCCTGCAGCTCGATATCGCCCTCTGTCAGCAGCGATAATAAGGTAGCGTTCACAGAGTGCGGGTGCAGAACACAGCGTGCATCTGGAAAACGATTGTAAATTTGCACATGCAGCCGGGTTTCGGCGGATGGCTTGTTCCCATCCAGACTGTTACCTGCAGCATCGGCCAACATGATATCTGCGTGTTTTAGACGCCCTTTATTTCGCCCGGAAACGGTAATCACTATATTGTTGTCGGGCAGCCTGGCGGAAAAATTGCCGCTGGTGGCAGGTACCATGCCCATAGTGTAGAGCAGACGACCTGCTTCTATGAGTTCATCGGCGCGTTGCTGGCATTCGGGTAACATGCAAATACTCTTTCCAGGAAGGGTGGTGTTACAGAATAACCTGCCCGCAAGCTAGCGGCCACGACCGCCACCGCCGCCTCGACCCCCGCCACCACCACGACCACCGCCGCCACCTCTCGACATTCCGGAGGGACGACCCATGCTGCCTCCCGAGTTCATTGCAGGTCGAGTGCTTGGTCGATTCGTGGGACGATCCGGTCTGATGGGACGATCCGGTCTGATGGGACGATCAGGCCGATCCGGCTTGTCGTTGTTATCGTTGTCGTGCTTATGGTTATCATCGTAGTAGTAGTAACCGCCATTACCGTAATACGGATAACCGTAACCACTATATACATTGTAATTAACAGTACGATATTCACCACCAGAGGTTTCGCAACCGCTCAGAAACAGGACAGCGGAGAAAATCAGGGTAGTCACGAGCAGTCTGATAAAATATCTCATGATCATTGCCCCTCCGTGGACGTCAACGGGGGTGACTGCGGCGGCCATCGCTGAATCAACAACAAGGCACCGGTGGCATCACCAATCAATGCAGTATCACCGTTACTCGGCGCCTCATTGGGGGCAATCCATACGACGCCGCCCAATGCTGCCACGCGCTCCGCAGTCGCTTGTGGATCCGCAACCCGCACAACCGGCACCCACAGCATCGGTTCCTTTTTATCCTGCACGTGGCGAACACCTGCACGCCACTCTCCTTCGGAAATAAAAATATCATAGGCGTCACCCAAAGCAATGTCGTCATAGCCCAACACGGCTTCGTAGAACGCCTCGATAGCATCCAGGTCGTGTGTCCATAGCTCATCCCACAGCCAATCACCGATTGCCGCCTCGCTATCAGCAGGATCACCTCCCGTTGCATTGAGTAACAACAGATCAGCCCGTTGCGGATCACTGATCAGCACAGCCCGACCGCGTTTACCCATATCAAGCGGGCCTTTCAATACCCTTCCGCCGCTGGCCTCTACCAGACCGGCCGCTGCATCAACATCGGCCACGGATACCGTGGGTATCCAGACCCCTTCCCGGGCACGGCCATCTGACGGCTCCAGATGCAGGATTCCGCCAATCAATTTGCCGTCATTACGCACGACGGCGTACTGCTCACGATAATCAATCTGCCAGCCAAACAACTCTTCGTAAAACTTACCGGCCAGGCGGAGATCAGTTGTCAGCAGGTCATGCCAGATAAACTTGCCGGGGTAGGTTACACCGCTGGGGTTATCGGTGACCGGGACCTGCGCCATTTCAGCACCGCCATCCGACAGCTTGCTGGTGCTGGCACAGCCACTCAGAAGAACAGTAGCCGTCATCAAAACACCGGCAAAACGTATTAGTGATTGCATTGTATTTATCCATCCATACCAAATGAGAAACAAACGTTACGCTTTACCTGCCTTTAACTGTCGGCGCAGCTCACGAACTTCCTCGATCAGGTCAAGCGCCAGTGCGGCACCGGCGAGGTTCACCTCCAGATCACGCTGCAAGCGCACCACGGTGGTAACACGTGACAGGCAACTACCGGGAAATTGCCATCTGGTCGCCACCTCACCCCTTGGCTCTATAATACCGTACTCAATCATGTCGGTGATTAATTCCGCATGCACATCACAGGCACGGCACAGATCGGCCAGCGTAAACAGCTGATCATCATCAATCAGGGTGGCTATCATCAGTTCGTGGGAATCCTTCATGCCTCCACCCCCATGCGGCTGCGCGGGTTGAAATTGAGTTCGTCCTGCATCTGTTTATAAAGTTTTTTGGCCTGTTCGGTATTCGCCACCGGCAAGGCAATTTGC
>JAQBDO010000365.1:0-6099 GCA_032124375.1 Gammaproteobacteria bacterium | reverse complement strand
TTGCCACAGTTGCTGGACAAGGTCAGCTGGATTGATGCACTCCCTGCTGCGGGTTTTCGCGGGGTCATGCTGGCCAACGAGGTGCTGGATGCCATGTCGGTTGAGCGCTTCCAGTGGGACGGGGAAAGTGCGCAGTTGTTTCATGTGCGCAGTGAAACGGACGGCTTCGCCTGGCAGTTGCAGACAGGTATGACCAGTGACGCTACGATTCGTATTGGTAGCTGGGTAAAAGACAGCGATCTGTGTGCCGGCTATGTGTCGGAATTCAACCCGTTTTTGCAGCCCTGGTTGCATTCGATTGCTGAAAGCCTCACTCAGGGGCTGGTGCTGTTGATTGATTATGGTTACCCGCAACATGAATATTTTCATCCGCAACGCAGCAGCGGAACCCTGATGTGTCATTACCGGCATCATGTGCACGCCGATCCGCTGTCCTGGCCGGGCCTGCAGGATATTACCGCGCATGTGGATTTTACTGCCGTTGCAGAAGCCGCCGTGGCTGCCGATCTTGAGGTGGCCGGTTATACAACGCAGGCCTGGTTTTTGCTGGATTGCGGACTGGAAGAATTATTGCTGCAGTCCGGCGCAACGGAGACAACAGACTATATGAAGGCGGCACAGCAGGCGAAAACCCTGATACTGCCAGGCGAGATGGGCGAGCGCTTCAAATGTATCGGTTTAACGCGCGCTATCGATATACCGGTCCCGGGGTTCCGCTTGCAGAATCAGCGCGAACGCCTGTGACTCACAGATTATGGTGCTACGCAGGCCGGGTTAGATGCGCTTCACTGATATGGTAGGATTCTGCCGCAACACTTTACGCGCATCGTAACCCGGCAAAACTGAATCGCCATGGTGAATTCGTCGGGTTACGATGCACGTTAATAATTGTGCGATGTCGTCAGGTAAGGTGCGCTGTGCATCCAGTCCGACCTGTAAAAAATATAAAGCCAGGATATTTTAAAATTTATTTATGGATTATTTACACGCTATCATGCTGGCCCTGGTGCAGGGGTTGTCCGAGTTTTTGCCAATATCAAGTTCTGCTCATTTAATTCTGTTGCCACGGCTGCTTGGCTGGGTTGACCAGGGGCTGGCGTTTGATGTGGCTGTACACGTTGGCACGCTGGCGGCGGTGATTGCCTATTTCCGCCATGACGTGGCTTGCCTGTTGTGTGCCTGGGGCGGGTCCTGTGTGAAGCGGCAACTGAACCCCGATGCGCAGCTCGCCTGGCTGGTGGTGCTGTCGACGCTGCCCGTTGCGCTGTGTGGGCTGTTGTTTCACAATTTAATTGAGGGCTCCCTGCGTTCACCGCTGGTGATTGCGGCGGCGACGATCGGTTTTGGTTTGTTGCTGGGCTTGTCTGATATGCGCGGCCGCAAGGCACGCACCGAAGACACGCTGACAGTAATCGATGCCCTGTGGATTGGCCTGGCACAGGCACTGGCATTGATTCCCGGTACCTCGCGTTCCGGCATTACCATGACAGCTGCACTGGCGCTGGGTCTGACACGTTCGGCGGCGGCACGTTTCTCATTCCTGCTATCGGTGCCGGTGATTCTCATGGCGGGTGGTTATGAATCGGTACAGTTGCTGCAACAGGCAGAAGCGGTTGCCTGGGGGCCAATCGTGCTGGGTACGCTGGTTGCCGCTGTCAGTGCCTACCTGAGTATTCACTTCTTCATGCGTCTGATCGAACAGGTCGGTATGCTGCCGTTTGTGATTTACCGGCTGTTGCTGGGCGTGTTTCTGCTGTTGCTGTTTGTTTAGTTTTCTTTAGTGTTATCCAATGACGGGTACGTCGCTTTGCTCCTTTACCCGTCCTACGGGTCTGCGTGGTTTTATTTGTAGGACGGGTAAAGCGCAGCGTACCCGTCAACAGCAATGCCACGTATTCAATGGATACGTTGCACCTTAACCAGGCTGCGACAGGGCGTCAGCAATTGCCTTGCTGCGCTGCTGCTGCAGGGCCGCACCAATTTCCTTGCCCGACAATCCCTGTTGCGCTAAATCATCGGCGCGGACTGACAGCGCTGCTGTGAGTGCTTGCTGCAGGCGTTCACCACTGAAGTCAAGTTCACTAGCCCTGGCATCTGCCTCGCAAACGCGCAGCAGCTGACCGAAACGTCCTGGTCGCCTGAAGGCATCAACGCTGTTTAAAAGATCCAGCAACTGCACGGCAGGCAGCGTGTCGGCAAGCTGCACCCGAGCGCGTTGTTGCAGTGCCATGCCGGCAAGTTCCCGACAGGCGTTGGGCGCACGATAACGATCACACAGGGCATCAAGTAACTGCTTGCTTAATCCATCCGGAGAGCCTCGGTCGATATCACAGATCAGTGCCGCAAAGCGGATGGCAATATCGTCGCTATCGTCGTCATCGTTCCTCAGTGCCACTACCTGTTCCAGAACGGGCAGCGCGATGCCAGTCTGGCCATGTTTATCCGCAGGCTTACCCGGCTCCAGTGCTATGAACTCGGGGAACAGTACCGGCAACGCACTGCAGGCTGACAACACCTTGAAAAACTGCGCGGGTGTGTCAGTCGCCAGTGCCTTGACCAGTTCCGCCCAGACACGCTCCGGAACCAGTTGGTCGACCTCGCCATTGCTCACCATGGTGCGCATTAATGTATTGGTCGCGTGCGCCACATGAAAGCCCCACTGTTTGAAGCGTGCGGCAAAACGGGCAATGCGCAGTATGCGTACCGGGTCTTCAGCAAAGGCTGGCGAGACATGCCGCAACACCCCGTTGTCGAGGTCATCCTTGCCGCCATAGGGATCCATCAGTTCCCCGGCCGGGGTTTCGGCCATGGCGTTGATGGTCAGGTCACGGCGCAACAGATCCTCTTCGAGGGTGATGTCGGGACCGGCGCTGGTTTCAAAGCCGGTGTAGCCCGGACCGGTTTTGCGTTCGGTGCGTGCCAGTGCATATTCTTCTTTTGTCTTCGGGTGCAGGAACACCGGGAAATCATTGCCCACCGGCTGATATCCCAGTGCCAGCATGGTGTCCGGTGTTGCGCCGACAACGACCCAGTCACGGTCGGTGACAGTGAGTCCCAGCAGCTTGTCACGTACCGCACCACCGACCAGGTAGATTTCCATGTCGCTGCCCCGGCCCGGCTTCAGTTGCGCCGTGATTGTCGGCGAAACCCCGCATAATGGCCGCGCGCATTGCGACCGGCGAGGTAGCCGGGTACCACGGCTGCAATCGTTGTGGGAGTAATGCCCAGTGTTGGTAATGCATTGTCAGTACAGACACTGTCATGTTGCAGCGAATAATAGTTGTCCATGGTAAACGGTTTCCCCGGGAGCAGTCCGAGTACGCTTGCCTGCATGCGCGATAGCGTATCGTTCAGCCTGGCAATATGGCATTGCAGCCGACACTGGTCGCGGGTGTAGCTCACCAGCTCCGCCAGGCTGAACGTCTGCGGACCACACAGTTCGAGGCGCTCGCCGGCAGTGGCATCACCAATCGACCGGCATATGGCCTCGGCCACGTCAGTGACGCACACGGGTGCAAAACGGCTGTTGGGGCAGGCCAGTGGGAAGACCGGCCCGGCGATTTTCAGCAGGGTGGCGAAGCGGTTAAAAAAACTGTCGCCGGGACCGAAGATGATCGAGGGGCGGAAGCTGGTGACAAGCAGTTCCTTGCTTGCGGCGGCATGCACCAGGTTCTCGCCTTCACCCTTTGTTTTCAGATACAGACTGTGTTGCTCTCCGGCATCTGCATTGAGTGCACTCATGTGCAGCAGCCGGGAGACACCGCGAGCGCTGGCGGCGGCGACGATTTTTTCAGGTAACTCGACATGTGCCCGTCTGAAGCCGACACCTTTTTTACCGGATTCATTCAGAATACCAACCAGATTGATAACCACGCTGGCGTCGGCAAATTGCTGGCGCAGGGTGCTGGCGTCATACACGTCGGTTTCTGCCAGTGTAATATCAGGGTTAACAAGCAGCGCGCGGTGGCGTTCACGCCGGCGTGTCAGGATTCTCACCTTGTAACCGTATTGGGTTAGCCGGTTTGCCAGGTGCTGGCCTACAAAGCCGGTACCACCCAGTATGCAGACTGTTTCATGTTGCATGTGTTGTTCCTGCGAAAGGCGTTGCGTAGCGGTTACTTGAGTGTTGTATAGGAGCCTGATGGCTGAATAGCCGGCATGTGTTCCCGTAGCGGTACTACCGGACGATTCAGGCGCCAGTCATAAATGGCCATGTAGGCGAGTATGCGCTGCACATAGGTGCGCGTCTCGTGATAGGGGATCAGCGCAACCCAGCTATCGGCTGGCTGTGCGTCTTTTTCGGGGAGCCAGCGGTCTACCCGGTGCGGCCCGGCATTGTAGGCCGCTGATGCCAGGATGATGTTTTTGTCATACTGATCCATGACTTCCCTGAGGTAAGCCGAGCCGATGGTGATGTTCTTGCCGGGTTGATACAGAAGTTCGGTATTCCCCAGTGGAATACTGTATTTTTTCGCCGTCGTGAGACCGGTTTTCGGCATCAACTGCATCAACCCCATGGCACCTGCAGGCGATCGCGCATCTTTGTTAAAGGCGCTCTCCTGGCGGATGACGGCATACACATGGGCCGGTTCCAGTTGCTTGTCGAGGGCGGTATGTTGAATGTCTTTTTCATGATCTATCGGAAAACGCAGTTTCAGATCGCTGTAGTCCCTGGCGCTGGCGACAGTCAGAATGGCGCGATCATGCCAGCCCCACTGGTCAGCCAGTATGGCTGCAAGCTTCAGTTCCTCGTTGGAGAAATTGCGGGTCGCCGCCGCCCACTCGCGCCGTGCATCTGTCAACAGGGCGGCCCTGAATAATTCATGCGCCCGTACCAGTCCGGCCTGCTGGCTCAACTGTTGCAGTGCCGCCGGGTCTCGCTCAAGGGGTTTGTCGCCCATTTGATAGGGCCACTTCAGCGTGTCGGCGGCAAGGAAGCCGTGGTAATCACGTTGTGTCGCCAGTGCGGCGAAGCTGTTCTCGGCCTGTGTTTGCTGACCGGTCTTTGCCAGCGCGACGGCCTGCCAGTACTGCCACTCTTCCCGGTTGTCGGTGTCATCAAGCAGCGCGGTAGTGTGTTGCAGTACGGCATTCCAGTCCTCGTTTCTCACTGCCGTGCGCACACGCCATTCACGCACGCTGGTATCGGCTGCGCTATCCGGTACAGCCACCAGCCATTCATGTGCGCGCGGATGCTTTTGCCAGTTGGCTGACATGGCCATGTTTTTTTCAAGCTGGCCGGTTTCTGCCGACGTAAACTGATAATGCGGTTTCAGTTTTGCCCATAGCTCATAGGCCTGCTCCGCATCCGTGCGGGCGATGCGACGCACGCTGTAGAGGATGATCTCGCGTGCCTCGGGCGTGTCTTTTTCCAGTGCCGGGGAGCTCAGTGTTCTTGCCGGTTTTGCATGTGCCGCGCGCCATAGGGTGACCCAGGCGGCATCGTCGTCAGGCAGACGCTTTGACAACCAGCGTGCCAGCCCCTGGTTGCCGCTGTCCATGGCCAGTCGGATGCGTTGCCATAACAGATCCCGGGTGATTTTGTGGTGGTCGTCAAGGTAGCGGAAGGCGGGGTCGCAGGTCTCGTCCTGTGAGCTGCCAACCAGCCAGAGTTTCAGGGCATGGTCAACGAGGCCCTCTGTTTGCCCGGTGCCGATTTGTGCCTGCAGCTTGTAGCACTGCAATTTAACCGGCTGCGTGTCGCGATAAACTTCGAGAAATTGCTGCCAGTCCCGCTGACGCGCGAGTGTGTATAGCCACGCCTGTCGTAATCGCCAACTGAGCGGTTTGTCCTCCTGTTGGGCGATGAAGCTGGCGATTTCATCGTGAGCAGCGGTATTCAGGCGCGTAAGCAGGTCCTGGAATTGCAGGTAGGGGTAGAGCGGGTAGTCTGTTAACTGTGATTGCAGGTGCCGGAAATCGCTCAGCCGGTTTTCATCCAGCGCCTTGCTGGCCTCCAGGAAGCGGGCGCGATCTGCTCTGTAAGGATCGCTGTCAGTGTTGCCGGCAGCGCCGCTAGCGGCGCTGAACAGGCAGACGAGGCAAGTGAACAGTCTGATGGTGTGATGCATAGTCCGCTATAGTTACAGAAAACCTGAC
>JAQBDO010000364.1:0-5823 GCA_032124375.1 Gammaproteobacteria bacterium | reverse complement strand
GACCAGGTGATGGAGCAGTTGTCGCCATCGGGCGGCTAGCTGTTGGCTGCATGATTTCAATGCCTGCCGGGCCGCTTGTCATGCCCGGCAGGTAAGGAATCAACAGCATGGTTTTGGAGCGCAAATGATGAAAATATATCTGCTGGCAGTAGTGTTGATGGTGACCGCTTGCTCTACCGACAGTTACTACAAGGATAACAATACCCTGGTGACGGTAAAACGTTTTGCCGGTATTCCCTATCTGGAAAAAGAGGAGCGCATTACAAGACAGCAGCCGGGCGCGGACTCTTTCCCGGCAAGGTAACCTGATCGCGACAGGGGTGTACAGCGCGAACGTGCCCATCAAGTAGCATGCTTGGTGCTGATGGCTACGCTGCGCTGTACCCTCCTGCTCCCAGCACAATTAACCTGCAGCAGCGGATGTGATCCGCTGCTGCAAATATTACAACTTTTCTTGCGAACCCGGACTATGCGTATATTTCCCTTTATTCTGCTGATGTTGGTTTGCTGGCCGACGCTTGCCGGCGATGCAGTCAGCCGTGCGGATTTTGTTGGCCGGCCGGTCTGTGCCGGTTGCCACGCGGCGCAGGAAAAACTCTGGCAGGATTC
The DNA here is from genome assembly GCA_032124375.1 of Gammaproteobacteria bacterium. Classification (GTDB taxonomy): domain Bacteria; phylum Pseudomonadota; class Gammaproteobacteria; order UBA9214; family UBA9214; genus UBA9214. The sequence continues at coordinate 5,214 of JAQBDO010000364.1, read as the reverse complement.
TCACCATGACCTTGCCATGCAGGAAGTTACCGAGGTAACCGTGCTGGGTGATTTTAATGACAGGGATTTCAGCTATGGGGGTGTGAACAGCCGGTTTTTCAAAAAAGACGGCCGCTTCATGGTGCGCACTGACGGGCCGGATGGCAAGTTGACTGATTACGAAATCAGCTACACCTTTGGTGTCGAGCCGCTACAGCAGTACCTGATTGAAATGCCCGGTGGCCGGCTGCAGGCGCTGAGCATCGCCTGGGACGCGCGGCCGGCAGAGCAGGGCGGGCAGCGCTGGTTTCACCTTTATCCTGATGAACACATTACCCATGACGATGAGTTGCACTGGACCGGGCCGAACCAGAACTGGAATAACATGTGTGCCGAGTGTCATTCCACGCATCTGCAAAAAAACTACGATCCCGTGAATAAACGTTTCGACACGCAGTGGTCAGAGATCGATGTCTCCTGTGAGGCCTGTCACGGACCCGGTGCATTACACGTCGACTGGGCAGGGAAAAAGCCCGGCTGGGAAAAGCTGGCGGCCGGCAAGGGGCTGACGATAGCACTCGATGAACGCCGCGGCGTGCATTGGCAGCCGGATGCAAAAACCGGTACGGCGCGGCGCAGCGAACCCCGCAAGGGCACTAAGGAAATCGAAATGTGTGCCCGCTGCCATGCGCGTCGCAGTGTTATATCCGCAGCTTATGTGCACGGCGAACCGTTGCTGGACCACTATCTGCCACGGCTGCTGGATGAAGGCATGTATTACCCGGACGGCCAGATTCAGGACGAGGTGTATGTCTACGGTTCGTTCCTGCAGAGCCGTATGCATCAGGCCGGCGTGACCTGCAGCGACTGCCATGAACCACACAGCCTGCAGTTGCGACAACCCGGCAGCGCGGTATGCCTGCAGTGCCATGCAGCGGACAAATTCGCCACTAAAGCACATCATTTTCACGCGCCGGATTCAACGGGGGCCAGTTGTGTCGAATGCCACATGCCGCCACGTGATTATATGCAGGTAGACCCGCGCCACGACCACAGTCTGCGTATCCCGCGACCGGACCTGTCCGTCGCACTTGGCACGCCGAACGCCTGCAACCACTGTCACGCAGACAAGTCGGCGGAGTGGGCCGCAGCACAGGTGCAGGACTGGTATGGCCATACCCCGCAGGGCCTGCAGAACTGGGCCGCTGTTTTTGCGGCTACCCGTAGCGCTGATCCGCGTGCCGGTGAGTCGTTGCTGCAACTGATCAGGGATACCGACACGCCGAATATTGTCCGGGCGACGGCATTGTCACAGGTGTCGCCATACCTGAGTAAAGAAACGCTCGATATCCTGACGCTGGGCCTGTGGGATGACGACGCCGCAGTACGTGCTGCCACGGTGGCGGTGCTGGAGCAGCTGCCGGCAGGGCTGCGGTTGCAACTGGCGTTGCCGTTTTTGCAGGACGATGTGCGTGCCGTACGCATTGGAGCGGCACGGGTGCTGGCCGCTGTCCCGGCGAGTGATCTCGATGCCGAGCAGCAGGCAGTACTGCAGCAGGGCATACAGGAATACATAGACTCGCAGTTGGCCAATGCCGAGCGCGCCGAGGCGCAGACCAACCTCGGCAACCTGTATGCGCAGCAGGGTAAGGCAACGCAGGCCGAGCAGGTCTGGCGCACGGCACTGGAGTTGAACCCGGCGTATATCCCGGCGTGGGTTAATCTTGCTGATTTTTACCGTGCCCGCGAGGATGAGGCCGCCGCCGACAAGACACTGCGGGATGCCATTGCCCGCTTCCCGGACGCCGCGGACCTGCATTACGCACTGGGCCTGTCACTGATTCGGCAACAGCAGGCGCCGGCGGCGGTGATCGAATTGCAGCGCGCCACCACCCTGAATCCCGGGAGCGCACGCTATATATATGTGTATGCAGTGGCCCTGAATTCGACCGGCAAGCCGACCGAGGCATTGCTGGTGTTGCAGGGAGCGCACAGCCGTTTCCCGACTAACACCGATCTTCTCAGTGCGCTGGTTGCCTTCAACCGGGATCAGGGCAATGCGGAGGCGGCCAACCACTATGCAAAAAAATTGCAGGCGCTATTGCCTGCTGCACCCTGATCTCGCCCTGAAAAATAGCGTGCAGCGATTTTGCTGTTATTTCCCATGATTCCATTGCCCCTCGCATAGAGTCTCTTTATAATCTCCGGCTCACTGCGGCGGCCCGAGTGGTTGTCATGGTTGACGAGCCTCGGCGGCTTGCCCGTCGAATGTTCGTAAGATATTGATTTAATACTGATTATGGCGAGTTTAGCAAGGAGTGCCCGCAGGCTCGCTGTGCTCCAGTTGGTGCTGCTGGCCGTCACCTCCACCGTGTTTTACGTTTACCACGGTGGCTTTCAGGCCGCGTCAGTGTGGGGCGGTGGTGTGATTGCCATGGCGCATACCTTGTTGCTGGCGTGGCGGCGCAGTTGCGCCAACAGCGGTCGCGCCCTGAGTGGTGCTGAAAGCCTGCGGTTGTTGTATCGCACGGCGCTGGAGCGGTTTGTGCTCGTGGCGCTGTTGTTTGCGCTGGCGCTGGGTGTATTGAAGCTGAATCCACTGGCATTGATTGCGGGATTCATTACGGGCCAGGTGGCCCTGGTAGTGACTGGAATTTATAAAACGGAATAGTTATGTCGGGCGAAGTCCTTACTTCAGCTGAATATATCAGCCACCACTTGCAGAACCTGACCTTTGGTCAGCACCCGGACGGTAGCTGGGGCATTGCCCATGGCATCGAGGAAGCCAAGGAGATGGGCTTCTGGGCGATCCACCTGGATACGATGGGATTTTCCATCGGACTGGGTGTGCTGTTTTTGTATATATTCCGACGTGCCGCCAAACAGGCGACCGTCGAAGTACCCAGTGGCCTGCAGAACTTCGCCGAGTGGATCGTCGAGTTTATCGAAGCTACCGTCAGGGGGTCATTCAGCGGCCGCAACCCGCTGATAGCGCCACTGGCGTTTACCATTTTCATCTGGATTTTCCTGATGAATTTCATGGACCTGATTGCAGTAGATTTTCTGCCGCACCTGGCACAGGTAATCGGCATTCCCTACATGAGGGTGGTGCCGACAGCGGATCCCAACGCCACCCTCGGCATGGCCTTCGGGGTGTTTTTCCTGATTTTGTACTACAGCTTCAAGATCAAGGGGCCTGGCGGCTTTTTCGCCGAGCTGGCATTCCAGCCGTTTGGCAAGCTGGGTCTGCCCGTCAATCTGTTGCTGGAAGGTGTCAACCTGATCGCCAAGCCGGTGTCACTGGCACTGCGATTGTTCGGCAACATGTATGCCGGTGAAATGATCTTTATCCTGATCGCCATCATGTACAGCGGCGGCCTGGTGCTCGGCGCCTTTGGCGGTTTGCTACAGATCGGCTGGGCAATTTTCCACATTCTGATTATTACGCTGCAGGCGTTTATCTTCATGACACTGACCATCGTGTATCTGGACATGGCGCATCAGCAACATCACTGATTTTTATACTTGAACAGCACGTTAATTTAGGAGAGAAACATGGAAATGGCAGACGCTTTACTCTATATCGCCGGTGCACTGATGATGGGCCTGGGTGCACTGGGTGCCGCTGTAGGTATCGGTGTTCTTGGCGGTCGCTTTCTGGAAGGTGCCGCGCGTCAGCCGGAACTGATTCCGATGCTGCGCACCCAGTTCTTCATCGTCATGGGTCTGGTTGACGCGGTGCCGATGATTGCTGTTGGTATTGCTCTCTACATCCTGTTTGCAGTGGTGGGCGGTTAATTCACGCCGCTGATCAAGACGTAGAGGTTCAGACATGAATATCAATGCCACCCTGATTGGCCAGGCAATAGCCTTTTTCCTGTTTGTCGTGTTCTGCATGAAATATGTATGGCCGCCGATCCTGCATGCGCTGGAAGAGCGCAAGAAAAAGATTGCCGATGGCCTGGCCGCGGGCGAACATGGCAAGCGTGAGCAGGCGCTGGCCGAGGAACGTGCCAAGCTACTGCTGCGCGAGGCCAGGGAACAGGCCGGCGAGATCATTGCGCGTGCCGACAAGCGTGCCGCCGAGATTGTTGACGGCTCCAAGGACGACGCCAGGGCTGAAGGCGGCCGGATATTGACGGCTGCGCGTGCCGAGATCGATCAGGAGCTCAACCGCGTCAAGGAAGAACTGCGTGGCCAGGTGGTGAGCGTTGCGCTGGCCGCCGCCTCCCGGATACTGGAGCGTGAAGTCGATGCGGCCACCCATGCTGATCTGTTGAACAAGCTGGTCGCTGAAATCTAGGTAACGAATATGGCCGAAGCGATTACCGTTGCACGTCCCTATGCGCAAGCCGCTTTCGAGTTTGCCAGTGCACAGCACATGTTAAAAGACTGGTCGGAGATGCTCTCCCTGCTGGCGGCTATCGCTGCAGATGCTGCCATGCAGGAGCTGATTAACAGCCCGCATTTGACAGAGGCACAGCTGGCGGACCTGTTTATCCAGGTGGCTGGTGAAAACATCAATGAGAAGTGCGCCAACCTTGTGCGCGTGCTGGCGGCCAACGGGCGACTGCTGTTGTTGCCGGAGATTGCCGCGATATTCGAGATCGAGCGCCGCGCTGCGGAGGGTACCGTACGGGCGGAACTGGTTACGGCCTTTCCCGCCAGCGAGGCACAGCAGGCCGCAGTGATCGCCAGTCTGCGCAAGCGCCTGGGACGTGATATCGAGCTGCGTTGCGCAACCAATGCCGAATTACTGGGTGGCGCCATTATCCGCGCCGGTGACCTGGTCATCGACGGCTCCGTGCGCGGCAAGCTGCAACGTCTGGGTATGGAACTAAGTCATTAGGGCGAGCCACTGCCCCTTCATTTATTTATAGATAAAAGCTTATTCAAGGTAAAAACTATGCAACTCAATCCAACTGAAATCAGCGAACTGATCAAGAGCCGCATCGAACAATTCGAGGTCGTGTCCGAGGCACGTACCGAGGGTACGGTGGTCAGCCTGACGGACGGTATCGCGCGCATCCATGGCCTGGCCGATGCGATGATGGGAGAAATGCTGGAGTTTCCAGGCGCTGTCTTCGGTTTGGCGCTGAACCTGGAGCGTGATTCCGTGGGTGCGGTGATCCTGGGTGATTACAAGACCATCACCGAAGGTGACAGCGTCAAGTGCACCGGCCGCATCCTTGAGGTGCCGGTGGGTGAGGCCTTGCTGGGGCGCGTGGTGGATTC
>JAQBDO010000363.1:0-5680 GCA_032124375.1 Gammaproteobacteria bacterium | reverse complement strand
TACACTGCTTGCCGGCAATTTCCAGACTGACTTCCCTGCTACCAGGCAATAGTGCCCTGACTCTCGCGGGATCATCGGTAATAACAGTATCGATTTGCGCATCGTGGATGGCATGCTGTATCTGTTCATCACTGAAGAATCCGGGCAACGGAACATTCACTACACTGGCATGAATTGCTGACAGGTCCATGACAACCCATGCAGGAGAGTTTTCCATCAGAAGCCCCAGCGTCCCGGTGCCCTGCAACTGTTTTGAGACGGCTACAACTTCATCCCGCAGCTCACGCCACGTCAAGGATATTTGACTACCGTTTACTGCTGTCTTCTCTGGCGCCCGGTTACTGTTTTCTTCAAGCGCGCGGGTGATGCTACCCATGAGAGGTAAGAGAACGACTCCCGGCAAATGTCTCACCCGCATCAATGGCAAGCCGGGAGATGGCATGCAGGTCCGGGGCTGTCTCCTTGATATTTCTGAAAGCACGATGCCCGACCCGGATATCGCCACTGTATACAGCCGGCTTGCTCTCGTAGTATGTGCCCCACTCTGCCGCCTGGTGTTCAGGCAACTGTTCCTGCCTGGCATCAGCGAGTTTTGTAAGCGGCAAACCCATACGACTGAAGGCATTTTGAAGCCGAGGGACCGCAGTAAAAACAACATGGGTGAAACCCGCACCCGTCAGAAATTCAGTCAACGTACAAATCAGCCAGCGTGCCTGTCCTGCACTGGCCGGCGCAAGATTACCGATTTCCACAATCTTCTGGCGTTCAACGCCGAGGATTTTTTCAACGGGGTCATCCAGGTAGTGCTCGGAAAACAGGGCTTCACCACCTGCCGGGCGAACACCGGCGACGGCGGCATACTCACCATCCGGGTAGCTAATACTTACCAGCAAGGGATAGAATGCATCGAGTCGGGCACGGTACGCCCTGAAGAACACATCCCGCACAAAGGCTTCGGCATCGTGGCGCCGGGGATGCGTGAGATCCACCAGTGCCAAATCGAGACTCACCTCCCGGCCTCTCGGCCACCGCACCCATCTCGCCTGTAACTGGTTGTTTTCATTAAGCATCGCATAAAACCCGTAAATTTAACCTGGGCTATTGTGCCTCGACAACCTTATGCAGGTATTAAGGATGTCAGGCAAGCCCTGTTGTGCTTGCCAAAACAGGACACCGGATTCAGCTGCGACGCTTGCCGCCTGACAAAATCTGATAGCGTACTCATGAAATCGCATCACTGATACTCAGACTGGTACGCATTACGGGATCAACAACAAGCGCAGGAAACTGCAAGACAACCGCTTCGGATATTGACGGTAAAGAAAACACACGAGCGCTTCAAGGGATTGCGATATTACAGAGAGGGATTACAAATTATTGGTCGGGACGAGAGGATTTGAACCTCCGACCACTTGACCCCCAGTCAAGTGCGCTACCAGGCTGCGCTACGCCCCGAATAAGACAACTGGATTATACAACAAAGATGCAGGTATTGCGGATTAGCGTTTTAGCAATTGCAGCACATCTTCAAGTTCAGTACGTATCTGATGGACTATCTGCTGACTCTGGGTGACGTCTTCCCTGGCATCTTCACCGGACATTTTCTGACGTGCACCACCAATAGTGAATCCCTGCTCATACAACAGACCTCTGATCTGCCGGATCATCAACACATCCTGCCGTTGATAGTAACGCCTGTTACCGCGACGTTTCACCGGTTTTAATTGCGGGAACTCCTGCTCCCAGTAACGTAGTACATGTGGTTTCACACCACAGAGTTCACTTACTTCACCGATAGTGAAATAACGCTTGCCCGGAATAGTCGGAAGTTCGTTGTTATTGCTCGCTTCCAGCATATGCCTCTACCCTTGCTTTGAGTTTCTGACCTGAACGGAAGGTAACGACACGACGCGAGGATATCGGTATTTCTTCCCCTGTTTTCGGGTTGCGGCCTGGACGCTCGTTTTTCTCTCTGAGATCGAAATTGCCAAAACCGGAAAGTTTCACCTGACGTCCGTTTTCAAGCGCTACGCGGATCTCTTCGAAGAAGAGTTCAACCAGTTCCTTGGCTTCGCGTTTATTCAACCCCAGTTCTTCAAACAGCCTTTCTGCCATATCGGCTTTTGTCAGTGCCATAATACTAATCTCTTAGTGTTGCCCCGAATTCATCCCCAAGGTGGCCAGTCACGTTTGCAACCACCTCCTCGATATCTTGTTCTGTTAGTGTGCGTGAATTATCCTGTAGTATCAAGCCAAAGGCGATACTTATTCGCCCAGTTTCTACACCTTTTCCCTGATAAACGTCAAAAATAACCATCTCCTGCAATAAATCCCCTGCCGCCCCCTTCACAGCGGCCCTCAGGGCCTCCGCCTGCAGACCTTCATCCACCACGAAAGCCAGGTCACGTCGTATTGACGGATAGCGTGAAATCTCATTAAATTCTATAAGTTGAGCCGTATTAACAGATTCATACTCAAGTTCAAACAGGCACATATCTGCAGGCAGATCACAACTACTGGCAAGCAGGGGATGTATCCGTCCCAGCCACCCTACTGTCCTGCCTTCGCATTGAACTGCCGCTGTCTGTCCGGGGTGTAATGCAGGATGTTCACTACTGACAAAAATATATTTCTCCGCGTTACCGGCAAGCCGCAGCAGAGTCTCGACATCGCCTTTCAGATCATAGAAATCGACAGCATCACTTTTTCCATCCCAGCACTCTGGCAAACGTGTCCCGGTTACCACAGCAGCGAGCATCACTTCCTGCCGTAGCGTTCCGTCTTTGTGCATATAAAATCTGAGCCCGTGCTCGAAAAAACGCAATCGGGATTTTTGCCTGCGCACATTATACTGCGTCGCTTTCAGCAATCCCGGCCAAAGACTGGTACGCATTTCCGCCATCTCCGACGAAATCGGATTAGCCAACCGTACCGGCTTCATTCCCGGATTTATTTGCGCCTGCAATGCCTCATCAACAAAACTGTAAGTGACTGCTTCCTGATAACCGCGCGCAACCAGCGTGTTACAAAAAACCTCAATTGCGATATTGGCTTCCTTCACCGGCAGTACTTCCATTGCCCCCTGCAGGGACACGCTGGGCAAGCGGTTATAGCCATAGATTCTTCCAATCTCCTCAATCAGGTCTGCCTCGATTTCGATATCAAACCGAAACCCGGGCGGCTGCACCAACCAGCCATCTTTCTGGCCGGTTGCCACCATGCCCAACCGATCGAGAATATCTGTTACTTCAGCATCATCAGGCAACATGCCCAGCACACGCTGAATACGCGCCTTGCGTAACACAATCGGATTACTTGCAGGCAAGTGTTCACTGGACGTAACCGTAGTAACCGGTCCCGCCTTGCCACCGGTAATACTTATTAGTAATGCAGTGGCACGCTCAATCGCTCGCTGCTGCAGCCCCGGATCAACGCCACGCTCAAAACGATGTGCTGATTCGGTATGCATTGCGTAGTTGCGGGCGCGCCCGGCAATCATTTCCGGCGGGAAAAAGGCGCATTCAAGAAACAGGTCCGTAGTGTTTTCCTGCACCCCGGAATCTATTCCACCCATGACACCGGCTATCGCCAGCGGCTTGTCATGATCGGCAATCACTACGGTGTCAGACTCCAGGGCAACAGTGCGCTCATCAAGTAAAGTCAGTTCCTCACCCTTACCTGCATAACGCACTCGTATACCACCGGACAGGCGCGCCAGGTCAAAGGCGTGCATTGGTTGTCCCAGCTCCAGCAATACGTAATTGGTCACATCCACCACTGCACCAAGGCTACGTATACCACTACGCCGCAAACGTTCCCGCATCCACAACGGTGTACCCGCATTGACGTTAATCCCGCGAATCACACGCCCCAGATATTGCGGACAAGCTTCGGGTGCCTGTATATCGATTTCAAAGCGGTCATCAATGGTTGCCACAACCGGTGAAATTGCGACCGTAGTGACAGTGCTACGTAACAGCGTTCCAACCTCACGAGCAATCCCTTCAATACCCAGGCAGTCGCCCCGATTGGGGGTAAGATCCAGCTCGATAATATTGTCATCCAGCCCAAGCAGCTCCTGCAAGGTCTGCCCGGCTTCGGCCTCCGCCGGCAGGTCCATCAGGCCGTCATGGTCTTCGCTGAGTCCCAACTCCTGCGCCGAGCACAACATGCCCTGTGACTCTACACCGCGCAACTTGCTTTTCTTGATCTTCATGCCGCCGGGCATACTTCCACCGACGGGTGCCAGCGGGTACTTTCCGCCGACACTGACATTCGGCGCACCACATACAACCTGCAGGGGTTGCGCCTGACCTATATGCACCTGGCAGACCCTCAGTTTGTCGGCATCCGGATGTTTATCGACAGAGATCACTTCGCCGACCAGCAAACTCTCCAGACCCGTACCCGCCGGCTCAACAGAGTCAACTTCTAGCCCGGCCATAGTCAGTTGCTCCACCAGTTCATCGGTAGAAACTGCCGGGTCAACCCACTCACGTAGCCATTTTTCGCTGAATTTCATAACGTCCCAAAATTACGCCGTTGCAATAAAGTTTTGATCATTTTCCTGTCGGGAAGGCTCCGAACCTTTTAGAAGATGGAGCGCAGGTTTACCTGTTTGTAGCGTTTAAAGCGACTCAATTAAACTGCCCCAGAAAATTCATATCATTCTCAAAGAACAGCCGCAAATCATTCACGCCATAACGCAACATGGCGAGTCGCTCAACACCCATACCGAATGCAAATCCGGTAAAGCGTTCATTGTCGATACCGACATTCTCAAATACGTTCGGGTGCACCATGCCGCAACCCAGCACCTCCAGCCAACCGCTCTGGCCGCAGACACGACAGCCGTCACCTGCACACATCACACACTGGATATCAACTTCCGCAGACGGCTCGGTAAACGGGAAATAGGACGGCCTGAAACGCACGGCCAGGTCTTCTTGCTCGAAGAAGGCACGCAGAAATTCGTCGATCAAACCCTTGAGACTTGCAAAGCTGGCATGCTCATCTACCAACAGCCCCTCCACCTGATGAAACATCGGTGTATGTGTCAGATCTGAATCACACCGATAAACACGGCCTGGCGCTATGATGCGCAACGGCGGTTCGCGCTGCTCCATGACCCGCACCTGCACAGGCGAGGTATGGGTGCGTAACAGCGTCTGCGCATCAAAATAGAAAGTATCGTGCATGGCACGCGCCGGATGGTGATCGGGAATATTCAGCGCGCCGAAATTATGATAATCATCTTCGATTTCAGGACCTTCCTCGACGGTAAAGCCCATTGGCATGAACAACTGTTCAATTCGACGCATGGTACGGGTAACCGGGTGCAGACCACCTTGTGATTGCCCTCGCCCTGCCAGCGTAACGTCAATCTTCTCACCGGCCAGTTGCGTACCAAGTGCAGTAGCCTGCAAGGCATCGCCTCGGGTGTTGATCTCTTCCTGAAGCCGCTGTTTGATGCGGTTGATTTCCTGTCCGGCTGCAGGTCGATCTTCCGCTGGCAATTTTCCCAGTTGCTTCAGTTGCAGTGTCAGCAAGCCCTTCTTGCCAAGATAGCGCACACGCACATTGTCAAGCGCAGCCGTATCTATTGCGCTTGACACTTCCTGTAGTGCCGCTTGTTCAAGTTCGTCCAGGCTGCTCACGCTGAGGCTCCTTGTACATAGTC
>JAQBDO010000362.1:0-2997 GCA_032124375.1 Gammaproteobacteria bacterium | reverse complement strand
ATAGACAAGTGGCTGATTAAACTGCAGCAGAAACAAGACCAGCGGACTTTTACCTTGCTTCAGGGTGAGGCGATTCGGCCCGCAATGCGTCTGCCGGTGCGCCACCTCGAAGATATCGAGTCCCCTGGCTGCATCCGATTCCAGCAGTGTGGCGATCTCATCGCGTGGCAGATGATGCCAATGTTTTGCAAGCAAGGTATTCATATTGGTGCCTGTGGCTAGTCCATGAGTCAATCTCGTGAGAACCTTACGCTACGTAAGCAGGATAGGGAAAAAAGTCGTGGATAGCCATTTCGATTCAGAGTCCAATGCTCAGCCTCTATTGGTTTGTTCACCGGGTAGAGCCCGACAAAATCTGCCACAGCTGCCAGCAGGGAAGCGGCAAGAATGGCGGCCCCGGCCATTATCCTGCGCTATTCTTCGGCAAACAGCGACTCCCGGGCGGCCTCCACCGCCGCGGAGACGACGGGCGCTGGACCTGGGCACTGCATCGACCATACCCATCCGGAATAGTTTGGGAATAGCCGGGGACGACCTTATGGCTGACCGCCGATAGAAACCCTGCCCTGTGCCCCCTCCCCGGTAGCGCGGGAAGACACTGTACGGCTCCCCGCATTAAACGACAATCTGCCTGAGTGCGTTTGTGGATACCCCTTCATCGAGGGTTTCAAATTCCACGGCGCGCGTTTTCAACGCTGTCAAAAGGCCTGATAATGCAGCCTCAACAGCATCCCGTTCACCGCGAAAGCCAAGCTCGATTGAATTCACAGCTGCCATATGCGGCAGGCTGAATATTTTTGCACGGGGATGGCCGACAGACAACGCCTCCATTAGCTGAATCAGTGCTGATTCGTGAGTAGCAAATACCCTGACTGATTGTTCCACTTCCGGCGGCATGTCGTGACAATAGTAAGTATCCAGCACCCAGTCGAGCATGGGCCAGGCCATCGATGGAAAGCCCGGGAAAAAATGATGTTCGAACAGGGTAAAACCCGGTATCCGGCTATGCGGGTTTGGAATCAGCAGGCAATCTTCGGGAAGGTCTGCCATCCGTACACGGTCCGGATAGGCCGCTGCGCCAAACCGGTCTTCAATCATACTGACAGCATCCGGGTGTCTGACCAGACGAGTGCCGAATGCCCGGGCAGCGGCATGCCGGGTCTGATCATCGGGCGTCGCCCCGATGCCACCAAAGCAAAAAACCGGCACCGAATCCAGCCGGGTCAGCTTCAACTCATGTACCAGCCTGTTGTGGTCATCACTTACCACCCTTGACCAGGCGACGCACCTCCCGCGGGCATGCAGGGTTTCTATAACATGTGGCAGGTGTTTGTCCGTGCGCTTCCCGCTGAGCAATTCATCGCCCACAATCACCACACCAAACTGCCTTGCCTTGTTCATGCAGTCGGGCTTACGGGTTATTGCCGGACAGCAATGCGCGCAGATGCGGAGCCAGGTACACCTGTTCGTTGATATACGGATGAGGATGCATGCTGAAATGATGCTGCAGCAGGCGGATTGGTACCAGCAGCGGAAACTCACCGCGCCGATACGAATCGATAGTCTTGCTGAGGTCGGCGCGCTGCGCAGAATCCAGCTTATTTTTCAGATAACCGAGCAAATGCTGCAATACATTAGTGTGCCGTTTGCGCGTCGCTGGTACTTGAAGTGTTTGCATCAAGCTGGTGATATATCTGTTGGCGATGTCGGCCAGTGGCGCCCTGGTCAAGTCCGACAGCATCTGCCCCAATTCACGATACTTCTCATTACAATGAGACATAACGAGATATTTGTGGCCGCTATGAAATCTGATCAATCCCGCTTTGCTTAAACCCTTATCGATTAGCGCCTTCCAGCGCGCATAGACATACACCCGGATAATAAAATTATCACGCAGGTCAGCATCATTCAGCCGACCTTGTTCCTCCACCGGCAACAGCGGATTGGCTTTTATCACCTCTCGCACGAAAAGACCTGTCCCGATGCGCCCAGGCATCCCCCTGGGGTTGTACACCCTGACACGGGGCATACCACAACCGGGCGAGTCTTTTTTAAAGATAAAACCACATAGATCATGAATGTCGCCGGCTAGCTTTTCACCGTAGGTCGGTAGCGGCTGAGCCACATTCAGTTCCGCTGTTTTTACACCGACAGCTGCAGGGCTTTGCGCGTCTCCAGTGAGTCGAACCGGTTGCCGCGGCGTGCCCGTGCCGATGGCCACTTCCGCGCAAAACGCTGTAAAGACGAAATGCTCAGTAAATGAGTCGGTAATAAAACAGCTGCGCATGTGGCCGCCATCGAACCTGACTTTACTGCCTGGCAGGCAGCCACTGACGCCTGTATTGATAGCATTGATGGGCCGTTCGCCAGAATCTGGTTGAAACATGTTACTGACTCCTGAATACCGAAATGAGCACCCTCGCATTCAATTAATTCTTCTACAAGAAGACATAGTCAGGCCTGTTCGTAAAAATTTTTTACAGCATTCTCGAGGCCACGCAACCGTTCAACTGGTATCAGTACCTCGTTGCGGCGCAAGAACCAAAGTGTGAATGGCGGGTTGTAGCGAGCGAAAACGGGTTCTCCTACAACCCTGAGACCCTGCTCATCTATGAATGACCTGAGGCTCGCTTCCTTTTCCTGGTAGCGCTCTCTGCTCCACGTCCCGGAGTATCGAATCGCTGCCATCAGCCGAGCAGGCTCCTGTTTGAGAATTACCCTGTCATCCAGAGGCGTGGGCAGTGTTTCCATGGTGTACCCGGCAGGCATGGTGAAGGTGATGCGCCACTTCCCGCCTGCCGTCTCCTGATTGACTGGCGCCGTCATGGCAATTTTCTCCGAGGCTGACTCCTGGCTGACCGGCGCGGTCATATCAATATCCTGCTGCTTGCGATTGTCGCCGAAGATGTACCCGGCCAGGCGACGAAAGCCCGCGTTGCCCACCTCGGAAAAATCACCCTCCACCAGGGTCTCCGCAACGATCCGGGGCGCGTACAT
>JAQBDO010000361.1:0-2934 GCA_032124375.1 Gammaproteobacteria bacterium | reverse complement strand
AATAACCCCAGTCCGGCGGCAATGTAGGTGCGGCGTGCTTCCGTATGCAATGGCAGTCTTATGCTGAACAGGCCGGCAACCAGCAAGCCACCCAGTACGCCAAGGATCATGCGGCTGGTGATGCCGAACAGAAAACCGACCTCATCGTTACTCCACTGTATGGCCAGTGGCGTGGTGGACCAGATCAGGATGACGCAAATATAGGCTGCCGGTACAGACACCTTGTTACCTCCAGGTTCGCAAACCATATAGTTCTAAAAACAAAAAAGACCGCAGGGTTGGTACCATGCGGCCTTTGCTGGGTGATTCTCCGGCTATACTATCGGTCAGCTAACCCCTTCAAGGCTCCACGGTAAATAAGTGCGACATGCCACATGGGCAGTCGGTATTTGCGGGTTGTGGCCAGATTGAGTGGCAGGAAGTTCATGCGGCCGAGTCTTTCAGATAGAGGGTGGGCGTGTCAAGCGCTGTTGTAGCATGGATTAATACAGCTGCTTGGTGAGCACCCTGATCTTTTCTATGTCGCGAGGCTCGTAGTGAAATGAATAGGAGCCGTGACCTGCGCGCTGGGAAAACTCAAGCTTGTTGCCAGAGCTGCCAATCAGGCGGTATTCTTTTTCGGGGACGTTTTTGCGTTTTACCTTGACAGTAGATCCGATGTGGTTTTTTGCATCTGCCACCTTGATTGGCAAGTAGACGAGCCGGTAACGTTCCTCTTTGATGGCGACTTTTCTTGAAATTGAACCGAGAGTCAGCTCGTCATCCCCCTCAGATGCGGCTTTTTCCTGTTCTCTCTGGGCCTTGATTATTTCCTCATTGGCGAGTTTTTTGCGGACCTGTTCCATTCGCCCCTCATCCTGAATTGTCAGCCCGGACTTTTCAGTGAATGTCAGATTGGCCTTCATGAAATATTCGGCGTCCTGAGCGGTCAGCATGCGGGACTGTATTCCACTGTGTACAAGGTATGTTGCGCGTACCAGGTCCCATCCGCCCCATGCACTGAACAGGTACATGGCCAGTGTCAGGGTAGTTAAAAAGGTCGTCAGGTAAGTCAGGAAAGCTTTCTTTTCTTCCTTCCAGTGCTTGATGCCAAAAAAGGTTGCACTGAACGGGGATAACAACATCACGGCAAGGCCCCATGCCGCTTTTTTCTTGAATGCACGCACGCTTAGCCATATGAGAGCAGCCAGGGAGCATAGGGCTGCGATCTGCGTAATTAAAGGAAGAGCATTCATTAGGTGTTATCCAGGACCGGTTGACAGGTGGTTTCAGTTCGGTTCAATCAGCTTGTCGGCAAAACAACGCTGATTCTTGAACTGGCCGGGCGACTGATCCCTGGAATAATGCCGCTCAAACCGTGCCTGCATCACACTCCTGTGTGTTGCAGGCAGAGGGATGAGGTGTGTCAGTAATGAGGTGGTGGTGGTTCTTCTCCGGCTGAAATGATTGCGGCCGCGGTTAGCGACTGCAACTGGTTCTCAAGTGTCTCGATGACTTTCTTTTGTGTGCTCACAAGCTGTTCCTGCCTGATCAGGGTGCGGGTGATTTCATCCAGCGCAGCTTCCTGGTGCATGAGGCGGGATTCCAGTGCTTCCATACGTGAGATCAGGTCCGCGTTATTCATGATGTGTTAATGCCCTTAAGAGGTTCATGGCCGGTAAATTTGGGTGGGGGCTCAGTTTGCATCAGGTCGAATAAATTCGACCCTGCAAAGAACGCAGATGCAAACTGAGCCACTACCTGAATTTGTGTTTAAAGCGTGGTGGTCACTGCGGCTGATGCCTGTCGGGCTTTTTGCAGGGCTTCATCAATAGATGCACCCCGCGCCAGCAGAACCCCCATGCGGCGGTGGCCACTGACTTCAGGTTTTCCAAACAGGCGTAACTGGGTGTCCGGTTCACTTAATGCAGCTTCGAGATTGCCGAAGCTTGCCTGTGTAGTGTTTCCTTCGACCAGGATGACGCTGGATGCAGACGGCCCATGCTGATGAATGTTGGGGATGGGCAGTCCGAGGATGGCGCGGGCGTGCAAGGCAAACTGCGACAGGTCCTGGGAAATCATGGTGACCATGCCAGTATCATGCGGGCGTGGTGACACCTCGCTGAAGATAACCTCGTCACCCTTGATGAACAGTTCTACCCCGAAGATGCCACGACCGCCAAGGGCGGCTGTTACCCGCCCGGCAATGTCACGCGCACTGGCCAGTGCCTGTTCGCTCATGGGCTGTGGCTGCCATGACTGACGGTAATCGCCGTCTACCTGTATGTGGCCAATAGGCTCACAGAAGCTGGTGCCTGCGGCATGGCGGACGGTGAGCTGTGTGATCTCGTAATCAAAGTCGACAAAACCCTCAACAATGACCTTCCCGGCACCGCTACGACCCCCTTCCTGCGCGTATTCCCAGGCAGCGTTGATCCCGGCGGATGCTCTGATCGTGCTCTGTCCCTTGCCGGACGAACTCATAATGGGCTTTACCACGCAGGGCAGACCGATGGCATTGACCGCGGCGGTGAACTCATCACGATTCGAGGCAAAACGAAACGGCGAGGTCCTGATATTGAGTTCCTCTGCTGCAAGGCGCCGGATACCCTCACGGTTCATGGTCAGCTGTGCCGCACGGGCCGTCGGGATGACTGTATAGCCATCATTTTCAAGCTCAACCAGGGTGTCCGTCGCAATGGCCTCAATTTCCGGCACAATAAAATCAGGCCGCTCTTGTTCTATGACGGCACGCAGCGCAGCGCCATCCAGCATGGACAGGGTGTGACTGCGATGTGCAACCTGCATGGCGGGTGCATTGTCATAGCGATCGATCACAATGACTTCAACGCCCAACCGCTGCAGTTCTATGACGACTTCCTTGCCGAGTTCACCACCCCCGCACAGCAGCACGCGTGTGGCGGTGGGTGAGAGCGGGGTGCCAATGGTGGTTAT
>JAQBDO010000360.1:0-6594 GCA_032124375.1 Gammaproteobacteria bacterium | reverse complement strand
GCCAGCTGTTCTGGCATGATCTTGAAACGACTGTCGACGCCGGTTGGCACAATCACCGGTTCGCCCTCGGCCAGCAGCACCATGTCCGGATAAGATACCCAGTAGGGCGCAGGGATAATGACCTCGTCACCGGTGTTGAGCATGGCCTGGCAGAGGTTGTAGAAGCTCTGCTTGCCGCCGCATGAAACCAGTATCTGGTCGGCGGCATAGTCCAGCCCGTTATCGTGTTTGAATTTCGCTATAATGGCCTTTTTCAGCGCAGGGGTACCGTCGACTGCGGTATAACGCGTAAAGCCATCCTTGATCGCCTGGATGGCCGCGTCCTTGATATGGTCCGGTGTGCCAAAGTCCGGTTCGCCAGCACCCAGTCCGATGATGTTTTTGCCGGCTGCGCGCAGCTCGGCAACCCGTGCGGTCACCGCCAGGGTGGGGGAAGGTTTAACGCGTTGTATCCGTTTCGCCAGTGTAAGCTTGTTCAATGTCGTGTCCCATTAGCCAGATAGTCAAAGAACCACATGTTTATCATACTCAATAGCCGTTGTCTGCTAAAAGCCTGTGAGTGAGCTATTTCAACTCGGCACGGAGATGCAGCCTGCCGGGGATCAGCCGGCGGCGATCAAGGCGCTGGTCGAGGGGCTGGAGGACGGGCTCGCCCATCAGACCCTGCTCGGTGTGACCGGTTCGGGCAAGACCTATACCGTGGCTAATGTGATCCAGCAAGTGCAGCGCCCGACCCTGATACTGGCCCCCAACAAGACCCTGGCGGCGCAGTTGTACGGGGAAATGCGGGAGATGTTTCCCCATAACGCCATTGAATATTTTGTCTCTTACTACGACTACTATCAGCCCGAGGCCTACGTGCCGGCCTCGGATACCTTTATAGAAAAGGATGCCTCGGTCAATGAGCATATCGAGCAGATGCGCCTGTCAGCGACCAAGGCCCTGCTGGAACGGCCGGATGCCATCATCGTGGCGACCGTCTCGGCAATCTATGGTCTGGGTGATCCGCGCGCCTATTTGAAGATGGTGCTGCATCTGGTGCGCGGCGAGAAACTGGAGCAGCGTGCCTTGCTGCGACGCCTGGCCGAGCTGCAGTACAGTCGTAATGATGTCGAATTGCACCGTGCGACCTACCGGGTGCGTGGCGAGGTGATCGATATCTTCCCGGCGGAATCCGATGGCGAGGCGGTGCGTGTCGAGCTGTTTGACGACGAGATTGATTCGCTCGCCTGGTTTGACCCGCTGACTGGCGAGGTGCTGCGCCGGGTGCCGCGTCTGACGATCTATCCCAAGACCCATTACGCCACGCCGCGCGAGGTGATTCACGGTGCGATTGAGCATATCAAGGTTGAATTAAAACAGCGGCTCAAGCAGCTCAACGATAACAATAAGCTGGTGGAAGCGCAGCGACTGGAGCAGCGCACTCTGTTTGATCTGGAAATGATGGCAGAGCTTGGCTACTGCTCGGGTATCGAGAATTATTCACGCTATTTGTCCGGCCGCAAGGCAGGGGAGCCGCCGCCGACCCTGTTTGATTATTTGCCGTCAAACGCATTGCTGATTATCGATGAATCGCATGTCACTGTGCCGCAACTGGGTGGCATGTACCGTGGCGACCGATCGCGCAAGGAGAATCTCGTTGAATACGGATTTCGACTGCCGTCGGCGCTGGATAACCGTCCGTTGCGTTTTGACGAGTTTGAAACACTGGCACCGCAAATGATTTTTACCTCTGCCACACCGGGTCCGTATGAGGATGAGCACGCCGGTGCGGTGGTGGAGCAGGTGATTCGACCCACGGGACTTGTCGACCCGCAAATAGAGGTGCGCCCGGCCGGTACCCAGGTCGATGATCTGCTGTCGGAAATTCGAGAACGGGTGGCGGTAGGTGATCGTGTGCTGGTGACGACGCTGACAAAACGGATGGCAGAAGACCTGACTGAATATTTTGCGGAACACGGTGTTCGGGTGCGCTATCTGCATTCCGATATTGATACCGTGGAACGGGTGGAGATTATTCGTGACCTGCGTCTGGGTGAATTTGATGTGCTGGTTGGCATTAATCTGTTGCGTGAGGGACTGGATATCCCCGAGGTGTCGCTGGTCGCGATACTGGATGCTGACAAGGAAGGCTTTTTGCGTTCGGAGCGCTCGCTGATCCAGACAATCGGGCGGGCGGCACGGCATGTTGACGGCAAGGCGATCCTCTATGCGGACAAGATTACCGGCTCAATGCAACGTGCCATGGACGAAACCACTCGCCGCCGGGAAAAACAGCAGGCATTTAATGAGGAGCATGGCATTACGCCCAGGGGTGTCAGGAAAGCCGTGACAGACATTCTTGAAGGTGCGCTGGGGCCAGGCAGATCTACTTCCCGGGGCTATTCCCAGGTGGCGGAGGAGAGGGTGAACTACGCTCGCATGACGCCGGCGCAGCTGGCAAAACAGGTTGGCAAGCTGGAGCAGACGATGTATGAACATGCCCGGAATCTGGAGTTTGAGGAGGCGGCGCGCCTGCGTGACCAGATCCGCCATATACAGCTGGGTAATCTGGGGCTGCCGGATTGACCCCCTCAATAAATCTCGACGTCAGCCAATGTACCTGCAGGAGCGGACTTTTCCGCGATCGCGGCTGAATCAAGACAGTCGCGGACAGGGCCCGCTCCTGCGTTAATTGATATGTCCTCAGTAAACTTGCAAAAATACCCCTGACTCTTGTATCTTACCTCTCCTTCGCAGGCGCGTAGCTCAGTTGGTTAGAGCACCACCTTGACATGGTGGGGGTCGGTGGTTCGAATCCACTCGCGCCTACCATTTTAAATACAAGAAATTTCACAAGAATATTTCATGTGGCCTCTCGTATCGGTCACCACTGGAGCCGTTATGCCAATTGTTACACTCCCCGACGGCAGTCGCCGTGAATTTGATCGACCCGTTTCTGTTTATGATGTCGCCGCCGGTATCGGTCCCGGTCTAGCCAAGGCCGCACTCGCCGGCAAGCTGGGTGGCCAGCTGGTCGATACTTCGCATGTCATCGATCAGGATGTGGAGCTCGCGATTATCACCAGCAGGGACGAGGATGCGCTTGAGTTGATGCGTCACGATGCGGCGCATGTGATGGCGCAGGCGGTGCAGGAGCTTTATCCCGGCACTCAGGTAACCATTGGTCCGGCCATTGAGGACGGTTTTTACTACGACTTCTCCCGGGATGAGGCCTTCACGCCGGAAGACCTCTCCGCTATAGAAAAACGCATGCACGAGATTGTTAATCGTGATCTCAAAATCGAACGCGAGGTCTGGGATCGTGACCAGGCTGTCAAGCTGTTCGCTGGTATAGGTGAAACGTACAAGGTTGAAATTATTAACGACGTCATTCCCGAAGGTGAGGAAGTCTCGGTCTATCGTCAGGGTGACTGGTTCGACGTCTGCCGCGGGCCGCATCTGCCCAGCACCGGCAAGCTTGGCAAGGGCTTCAAGCTGATGAAGCTGGCGGGTGCTTACTGGCGCGGTGATTCAAATAACCCCATGTTGCAGCGTATCTATGGAACGGCCTGGCGCGATAAAAAGGAGCTGAATGCCTACCTCGAACGGCTGGAAGAAGCGGAGAAGCGTGATCACCGCAAGCTTGGCAAGGTCATGGATTTGTATCATACCCAGGAAGAAGCACCGGGTATGGTGTTCTGGCACGACCATGGCTGGCAGATCTACCTTGTGATACAGGATTATATTCGCGGCAACTTGCGGCAGCACGGCTACCAGGAAATTCATACGCCACAAATTATCGACCGCTCATTGTGGGAAAAGTCCGGACACTGGGAAAAATTTTCCGACGACATGTTTGTCACGGAGTCGGAAAACCGCACCTATGCCATTAAGCCGATGAACTGTCCGGCGCATATCCAGGTTTTCAATCAGGGACTGAAAAGTTATCGTGATCTGCCGTTGCGGCTGGCAGAGTTTGGTTCCTGTACGCGCAATGAACCCTCGGGGACATTGCATGGCCTGATGCGGGTGCGAAATTTTGTGCAGGATGATGCGCACATTTTTTGTACTGAAAATCAGATACAGAACGAGGTCTCATCCTTTATTGATTTGTTGTACCAGGTATATGCCGATTTTGGTTTTGAAGAGGTCAGCGTGAAGTTCTCAACCCGGCCTGCGCAGCGGGTTGGTGATGATGTTCTTTGGGATAAGGCAGAGGCTGCATTGCAAGCCGTACTGGATCACAAGCAACTGGACTGGGAACTGCAGCCGGGCGAGGGCGCCTTCTATGGGCCAAAGATTGAATTCAATCTGAAGGATTGTCTGGGCCGGGTCTGGCAGCTGGGAACGATCCAGCTGGACTTTTCCATGCCCGAGCGACTGGGGGCACACTATATTGCCGAAGATGGCAGCAAGCAGGTGCCGGTCATGCTGCATCGAGCCATTTTGGGTTCGCTGGAGCGTTTTATCGGGATTTTGATCGAACATTACGCCGGTTCACTGCCACTTTGGCTGGCCCCGGTGCAGGCTGTCATCCTTAATATTACGGATAAGCAGGCAGACTATGCCTGCAAGGTGAGAGAATCCTTGCGAAATCAGGGCTTGAGAGTCAATTTGGACTTGAGAAATGAGAAGATCGGCTTTAAAATCCGCGAGCACACAATTAAGCACGTTCCCTATCTGCTGGTAATCGGCGATCGGGAAGTGGAATCTGGTACCGTGGCCGTGCGCACGCGAAGCGGTGAGGAACTGGGCAGTATGCCGATTGAACGGCTTGCCGAGGGACTGAACACCGAGTCTGCGAGCCGCGGCCGTAATGTTTTGGAGGATTGAAGTATCTCTGCAAAAAAACCGCAACACCGGATTAATGAAAAGATTGTAGTTCCTGAAGTACGTGTTATTGATCAGGACGGCGAACAGGTCGGAATCGTTTCAATTGAAGAGGCGTACAAGTTAGCCGGTGATATCAATCTTGATCTGGTAGAAATCTCACCGAACGCCGAGCCGCCGGTATGTCGGATTATGGATTACGGCAAGTTCCGGTTTGAGGAGAATAAAAAACTCCAGACTGCCAAGAAGAAGCAGAAGCAGACCCAGGTCAAGGAGATCAAGTTCCGGCCGGGTACCGATATTGGTGATTACAATATCAAACTGCGTAAACTGATCAGTTTTTTGGAAGACGGTGATCGAACCAAGGTAACTTTGCGGTTTCGTGGCCGGGAAATGGCGCACCAGGAGCTGGGTATGGAACTGTTGATGCGGGTGAAAGCTGACCTTGATGCTTACGGGACGGTAGAGCAGGAACCAAAGATGGAAGGCCGCTTGATGGTGATGGTGTTGGCGCCTAAAAGGAACAAGTAAGCCGACGTGATGTATCAAAGATTCTAGTATTTTGGAGTAACAGGAAATGCCTAAGTTAAAAACGAACCGGGGCGCTGCGAAGCGCTTCAAGAAGACGGGATCGGGTGGCTTCAAGCGTGGCCAGTCGCATCTTCGCCACATCCTGACAAAAAAGAGCAGCAAGCGTAAGCGCCTGCTGGGCTCGCCGGCTGAGGTGCACAAGGCGGATGTCGCCATGGTTCGCCGCATGTTGCCGTTTGTGTAAATATATTTTTCAGAGGTAGTTAGCGATGCCAAGAGTAAAGCGCGGAGTCACCGCACATGCCAGACACAAGAAGGTTCTGGATAAGGCAAAAGGTTATTATGGTGCACGCAGCAAGGTATATCGTGTTGCCAAACAGGCTGTCATCAAGGCCGGTCAGTATGCCTATCGTGACCGTCGTCAACGCAAGCGCCAGTTCCGTATATTATGGATTGCACGGATCAATGCAGCTGCGCGTGAGAATGGTATGTCATACAGTCGCCTGATCAACGGGCTGAGCAAGGCTAACATTGAAGTCGATAGAAAGGTGCTTGCCGATCTGGCTGTCTTTGATGCCGCCGGGTTTAGTGCGCTGGCAGAAAAGGCCAAGGCCGGGTTAGCTGCTTAAGTCCCTTTCTCGCTGCAACGGAATCAGGATAAGGGGAAAGGGTAAAACCTTTCCCCTTTTTTTGTGTTCCCGGAAGTGGAATATGCAGACGTCTCTCCCTAACCGCTGAGGAGAGTGTTGTACAAGTAATAATGCAGGTTGGGTTGGCGCAGCGTAACCCAACACCTCAACCGCTTGTCGGGTTACGCTATCGCTAACCCGACCTGCAAAGAGACTTTTGCGACAACCTCCGGAGGGGGGACGATTAGACTATGTACAAGGAGCCTCAGCGTGAGCAGCCTGGACGAACTTGAACAAGCGGCACTAAAGGAAGTGTCAAGCGCAATAGATACGGCTGCGCTTGACAATGTGCGTGTGCGCTACCTTGGCAAGAAGGGCTTGCTGACACTGCAACTGAAGCAACTGGGAAAATTACCAGCGGAAGATCGACCTGCCGCCGGACAGGAAATCAACCGCATCAAACAGCGGCTTCAGGAAGAGATCAACACCCGGGGCGATACCTTGCAGGCTACTGCACTTGATGCGCAACTGGCCGGTGAGAAGATTGACGTTACGCTGGCAGGGCGAGGGCAATCACAAGGTGGTCTGCACCCGGTTACCCGTACCATGCGTCGAATTGAAC
>JAQBDO010000359.1:0-4241 GCA_032124375.1 Gammaproteobacteria bacterium | reverse complement strand
TGAATCCGTTTCAGAAGGCCACCCGGACAAGATTGCCGACCAGATCTCTGATGCCGTCCTCGATGCACTACTGGAAAAAGATAAGCACTCCCGGGTAGCGGTAGAAACCATGGTCAAGACCGGCATGGTCATCATTGCCGGGGAAGTCACCACCTCCGCCTGGGTAGACCTGGAAGAAATTGTCCGCGAAACCGTTCGGGAAATTGGCTACGACAGCTCTGAAATCGGTTTTGACTATGCGTCTTGCGCGGTGCTGAATGCAATCGGTAAACAGTCCGTTGATATCGCCATGGGCGTGGACGAAACCGAAGATCATGAACAGGGCGCCGGCGACCAGGGCCTGATGTTTGGCTATGCCTCTAACGAAACCGATGTCCTGATGCCGGCGCCAATCACCTACGCGCATCGGCTGGTAAAACGCCAGGCGGAAGTGCGCAAGAATGGCACCCTGCCCTGGCTGCGCCCGGACGCCAAGAGCCAGTTGACCTTTCGCTATGAAAATGATCGGCCAACCGGCATTGAAGCCGTTGTACTGTCAACCCAGCATGACCCGGACATCAGCATTAAAGCACTGCGCGAAGCGGTGATGGATGAAATTATCAAACCGGTGATACCGGCAGCATGGCTGGACCAGTGTTCTCAGGAGCATATCCACATTAACCCAACCGGACGTTTTGTAATCGGCGGCCCGGTCGGCGACTGCGGACTCACCGGTCGCAAGATCATTGTTGACACCTACGGCGGCATGGCTCGTCATGGTGGCGGCGCTTTTTCGGGCAAGGACCCGAGCAAGGTTGACCGCTCTGCAGCCTATGCAGCCCGCTATGTCGCCAAGAACATTGTCGCGGCCGGTCTTGCAGACCGCTGCGAGCTCCAGGTGTCGTATGCTATTGGCGTGGCGGAACCCACATCCATTTCGGTGAACACCTTCGGCACTGGTAAAATTGATGAAGACAAACTGATAGATCTGGTGCGCGAACATTTCGACCTGCGACCAGGCGGGCTGGTGAAGATGCTGGATCTGTTGAAACCGGGTTACAAGGCCACAGCCGCGTACGGTCATTTCGGACGCGACGGGGAGTTCACCTGGGAAAATACCGATGTCGCAGAGGCACTGCGCGACGCAGCTGGGCTGTAACCAATAATCTCCGCAACATCAAGCTATGAGGCAACACTTAATGAATTCACAACCTGTTGAAAATATATCCCCGGATTACAAAATTGCCGACATCACCCTGGCCGGCTGGGGCCGCAAGGAAGTCTCCATAGCAGAAAGCGAGATGCCGGGATTGATGGCGCTGCGCGCTGAATACAAAGACAGCCAACCGCTCAAAGGAGCGCGCATCGCCGGCTGCCTGCATATGACCATACAAACAGCCGTGCTGATAGAAACGCTGACCGCACTCGGCGCAGAAGTCCGCTGGTCATCATGCAACATCTTCTCTACCCAGGACCAGGCCGCAGCCGCCATGGCTGTTGCAGGCATCCCGGTCTTCGCCTGGAAGGGTGAGACTGAAGAAGAGGCATGGTGGTGCATTGAACAAACCATCTTTGGCCCGAACAACTGGCGTCCCAACATGATTCTGGATGACGGTGGTGACCTGACACAGATGATGCACAACAAGTATCCGGAACTGCTGGACGAGGTAAGGGGACTGTCGGAAGAAACCACAACCGGCGTGCACCGTTTGTACGAAATGATGGCTGATGGCTGCCTCAAGGTGCCGGCATTTAACGTCAACGACTCTGTTACCAAGAGCAAGTTTGATAATCTGTATGGCTGTCGCGAATCACTGGTTGATGGCATCAAGCGGGCAACCGACGTCATGATTGCCGGTAAAATTGCCGTCGTCCTCGGCTACGGCGATGTCGGCAAGGGCTGCGCGCAATCACTGAAAGGACTGGGCGCCTCGGTGTGGATAACCGAAATTGATCCCATCTGTGCACTGCAGGCTGCAATGGAAGGCTATCGGGTTGTAAGCATGGACGACGCCTGCAGTCAGGGTGATATTTTCGTGGCATCGACCGGCAACATTGGCGTGATAACCCATGAGCACATGAAGGCGATGAAGAACGAATCCATCGTCTGCAACATAGGACATTTCGATTCCGAAATCGATATTGCGAGCCTGCGACAATACGAGTGGGATAACATCAAGCCACAGGTTGATCATGTTATTTTCCCTGACGGCAAACGCATTACGGTACTGGCTGAAGGGCGTCTGGTTAATCTCGGTTGCGCAACTGGCCATCCCAGCTTCGTCATGTCTGCCTCATTCACCAATCAGGTGCTCGCACAAATCGAACTATGGCAGAACCCGGACAAGTACGACAACCAGGTTTACGTCCTGCCCAAACTTCTCGATGAAAAGGTTGCGCGTCTGCATCTCGATAAAATTGGCGTCAAGCTGACACCGTTATCGCAGGAGCAGGCTGATTACATCAAGGTTCCGGTTGACGGGCCGTACAAACCTGACTACTACCGGTACTAAACAGGATGCGATGAATGGCAGGGGAATATGATTGCAGCTTCCCCCGCCCTTTCTGTTCCATGTTACGCATACATCAACAGACACCGCTACAAACCATGACAGAATCGAGCCCGGCCTACAGTTTTGAGTTCTTTCCACCCAAAACACCCGAGGGCATCACCAAGCTGGCGACCACCAGCGAGGCACTGGCCGCTTTAAAGCCGCGGTTCTTTTCTGTCACCTTCGGCGCCGGCGGATCTACGCGTGACCACACGTTTGAAACGGTCGTTTCGCTCCAGAAAAATACCGGCATCGAAACAGCACCGCACCTCTCCTGCATCTGTTCTACCCGGGAAAACATACGCGAGGCACTGTCAGCCTATCAGCAACAAGGTATATCCCACATGGTTGCACTGCGTGGTGACATGCCATCCGGCATGGTTGAGGCAGGCGAGTTTCGCCACGCCAATGAACTTGTCAGCTTCATACGCGAGGAAACCGGAGACCGGTTTCATATAGAGGTCGCTGCCTATCCGGAATACCACCCGCAAGCCAGCAGCCCGGACAAGGATCTTGCCAATTTCAAACGCAAGGTAGATGCAGGTGCAAGCAGCGCGATTACCCAGTATTTCTATAACCCGGATGCCTACTTCCAGTTTATAGAGCGCTGCAGCAGCACTGGCATAAACATCCCGATAGTGCCCGGCATCATGCCTGTTACCAACTACCAGCAACTGGCCCGCTTCTCCGATGCCTGCGGCGCAGAAATTCCGCGCTGGATACGCAGACGCCTGGAGGCCTATGGTGATGACGTGGCATCAATCCGAACGCTGGGTGAAGAGATCGTCACAAAACTGTGCGCGCAGCTACTCAAGGAAGGTGTACCGGGGCTGCACTTTTACACATTGAATCGCGCCGAACCCGCGCTTGCCATCTGGAAAAACCTCGGACTGAGCTCATCATAAGAGGCCGCACTCTGCGCATACCTCGCATCTACACTCCGCAAGTCCTCGTTAGCGGCGAACACCTTACCATCACCGGGCAACCTGCACACCACGTTACCCGTGTCTTGCGATTGCGTGCCGGAGCATCCATACGAGTATTTGATGGGAAAGGCTGTGAGCACCAGGCACAACTGCTTGAGGTCACACGTTCGGGGATCACCCTGGGTATCGAAGCGTCTATCACAACCACACCTGAATCACGCTTGCAGATCACCCTGCTACAGGGCGTTGCCCGCAATGACCACATGGACCTTGTTTTGGAGAAAGCGGTTGAACTGGGTGTACAAACCATTCAGCCCCTCTGGATGCAGCGCAGCCAGACACGCTTAAAGGGGGAGCGGCTGGAAAAACGCAGCAACCACTGGCAGGGCGTGATCATCAGTGCCTGCGAACAATGTGGCCGGGCCACCATCCCGCAACTATTGCTGACAGCAGACTACTCAAGCGGAATTAATAACGAGACCAGTGACGGTGAGCTGCGCCTGATGCTACAGCCGGAAGCCCAATCATGTTTGCGTGAGCTGGAAAAACCGGCTGGCAGGATAGTCATACTTGTTGGACCTGAAGGCGGACTGACACCAGAGGAACAGGTGCTTGCCGGGGCTGCCGGATTCACCGGGATCCGGATGGGACCACGGGTACTGCGTACCGAGACGGCCGCATTAGCCGCTCTGGCGGGGATACAGACCTTGTGGGGAGACTTCAGTTAACCACAAATTCAATAGCTGACGGGTTCAAGCCACCTTGTCGAGTTGCTGCTCCAGCA
>JAQBDO010000358.1:0-5131 GCA_032124375.1 Gammaproteobacteria bacterium | reverse complement strand
GGCTGGAGATGTCGTTCATTGATCAGATGCAGCGAAATAATAATTAATCAGAGCTTGGCTGGAAATAAATACAGGGAAACAAGAAATGGGCGCTGGTGTAATACCCTTTGCAGTAAGCGACGGCATAGTCTACTTTTTGTTCCAAACTACCTTTGCCGGCAGCAAGGCAGGCTATCTTGTTGACTTCGGTGGCGGC
Source organism: Gammaproteobacteria bacterium (assembly GCA_032124375.1). GTDB lineage: Bacteria > Pseudomonadota > Gammaproteobacteria > UBA9214 > UBA9214 > UBA9214. Next base: position 4,935 of record JAQBDO010000358.1, on the reverse strand, counting down.
CTGGGAGCGGGTGAGGACTACCGGGAAGCCGCCATACGGGAGTTTATTGAAGAAACCGAAACAATGTATTTTTCTCACGATGTACAGCAGGCAAGCCGCACCGTTGACAGGGTCAGGAAGCAATTCCCGATAGTTGAGGCTCTCTTTGACAAGACACTGGCGGTTCAGCCTGATTGGTGCTGTAGACGGGCATCTGGAAACCCTCTTCACCCCAAGCTGTGGAAAACGTTCTTTATCGAATTCCCGTACCGGGATATTGAGGCACTGAACCGGGAATGGGCCGCTGACCGGATTGGCCGATTCAGGAAACGGCGTGAGCTGGTCTGGATATCGGCAGCTGAGCTACTCGCCATCTATAAATATTCCCCCGGCAAGTTGTGGAAACGTGTCCGACAATTGGAAAATGCCACAGAGACTGTTCACGCTATAGTACAGCGCAAACAGAACTGATTCGCCAGCAACACGGTAGTGCGGAAGCGCATTTATACCGCGCACGAGATGCGCTCCCACTACTCTTTCAACCCGATAATAACGTATGCTGAACTATATTAAGCTGAACACCCGATTTATTTAATAGCCACGGAAGCACACGGAATGACAAGGAAAAAAGTATTTTATGGCATTTATACTTGCGTGTTTTTCTGTGTGCTTCCGTGGCGATCATATCCGTCTTTATCAGAGTGAGGCAGCACGACGTCCACAAGACAAACCGTTTGATATCTACATAGAGAAACGGCCTATGAACCTCTTTCGTTATCCAGCGCCTTTTCAGTGATGGTTTCGTAGAGATGCACCACCCTCGAGCAGAACGCCTGCCATTCCGGATGTCGGTCTATTAAGTGCTTGCTCTGTTGGGCGTCGTGCATGATTGTGTCCAGAAAAACAATATCCTCCTCGCTCAACAGCTCGCCATTATCAGTCCTTTCCTTGAGCTCCAGCAACCTGGGAAGTCTCTGTTTCTCGAATCTCTCTATAAGCGCCTCAATGACGCCATCTTCTTTAGATGGTGTAATCATCCTCTCCCCCTTACCCAGCCGTTACCCGTTTGTATGTTATGAACAACAGATACAGGCATTCATAACATTAAATAGCATCATTACGCCGGTTCAACCCGTAACTTCACCATAGCCCGGTCGGTTGCCTCTGTTACCGTAAACCTGAATCCCGATTCCACTATGGACTCTCCTTCATCTGGAATATGACGCAGCCGGGCCATCATCAGACCACCAATGGTATGAGATTCCACGGCAGGCAGACTGGTGCCCAGCAATTCATTGACTTCAGAAATGGGCAGACGTGCATCCATCAGGTAAGTCTCTTCATCCAGCATCTCGAAAATGCGTTTTCGACGCGGCAGGTATTCCTCGAAGTCATAACCGACATCGATTTCGCCGACCACCTCTTCGAGGATGTCTTCCATGGTAATCATGCCAATCGCCGAACCGAACTCATTCACCACGATGGCCATGTGATCATCCCGGTTACGCAACACAGGCAGCAACTGGTCGATAGTCTGGTAAGGTGAAACATAGTGGGCGGGCTTGATGAGCTCCTCCAGTGGGCGGCCTGGCAGTTTCGGGTCCATCAGATCCCAGGTTGTCAGAGTAACAATGCCCACGATATTGTTGATATTCCTGCTATACACCGGGAGCCGGTTATAGCCGCGCCGGCGTACCAGAGTAATGGCGCTATGGCTATCCCGCCGATTTCGATTGATCGCAGTTATGTCTGCCACCGGGATCATGGCCTCACCAACCGACGTCTCCGCAAAACGAATCACACGCTTGATACGTACGCGGTCAAAGACGCCCACATTGGCCCCGCGCTCGGCCATATCCACCACCATGCGCATCTGTTCCCGGGTAATAAACACAGTCTGCTCGGCCTTGCCACCGCCCACGAGGCGCACGCACAGACGTGCAATGCGTGAAAAGACAAACACGAGGGGATAGAACAATATGGAAAATACCTTCAAGGGATACACGATCACCGGTGCGATCTCGTTGGATTTCTGCTGATACACACTCTTGGGCACAATCTCGCCCAGCACCAGGAACAGCGGGGTAAACAGCAGCACGGCATACAGGTCACCCCACTGGCCGAACGCGCGGATCATCAGCGTCGTCCCGATGGTCGTCAGTATAATGGTCGCTATATTGGTTCCGACCAGCGTGGTGCCCAGCAGTACATCCGGTGTCTCGAACAGCTTGAGTACCAGCTGCGCGCCCCGGTGCCCCTGATTCGCCTTATGGTGCATCTTGAACTTGTCCGAGTTAACGAGGGCAATTTCCGAGCCCGAGAAAAACCCCTTCAGCAGGAGCAGCAGCACCATCACCAGCAATATGAGCAGAAAATCCATAACCGCGTCTCTACACCTCAGTTAACTACTTTCCGGTCAGGGTTGCTGTTTGCATCCCCCGAGCCAACAGATTCGGGATGCGCGTCATCACTGACCGAACGGCTGCTATCAGTAATGTTTTCATCGCCACCCGCCCCGGCCATCCTGTCATCGTGCAGTTCATTATCCGGCTTCCCCTGCTCCACATCTGCCGTCGCTGCTGTCACTTCATCTGTAGCGGTGGACTCAACCAGCACACCTGCGGCAACCCCCTCATCACCACGGACGCCGCGGCTCACCCTGACGCGCGCAATCCGGTGTCCATCCATCTCCAGGACGGTAATGCAGGTATCTTCAATATTGAGACTGTCGCCAACCCTGGGTAATCGATCCAGGTGCCGGAACGCAACACCGCCGATGGTCGTCATGCGCGGGTCATCGATCCCGAAATTGGTCAGGTTGTTGAAGTCAGTCAGCTTCATGTCACCGTCCACCTCGTAGGAGTCCTCATCACGCTCGTGATACAACTCCTGCCCCTCGACATCACCGGATATCTGGCCGAATATAAAGGTCAGAACATCTTTCATGGTGACAAAGCCCTCGACCCCCCCAAACTCGTTGAGAACGGCTGCGGCACGGGCATTCTTGTTGGTGAAGAAATCGAACATTTCATCGACTTTCTTGGTGAGGGGAACCACCACTGGCGCATGCATGATGCCCTCCGGTTCCATTGCTGACAGGTCAGTACCATCGAGTACCAGCCGCAGAACATCCTCGGCGTGGACAAAGCCGACCAGGTTGTCACGATGCTCCCGGAATACCGGGACCCGCGGGTGACGGTAGCTGCGAAACCGCTCGACCATTTCCGGCACCGTCATATTTGCATTAAGAAATGCCGTGCGCGTCCGCGGGGTCATGATCTCGACGACTTCCGTATCCCCCGCCTCCAGCAGGTTGTAAATCAGGGCGCGCTCGGTTGCATTGAGTTCCCCTTCCTTGGCAACCTCCTCCACCAGGGTTCGGAATTCGTCCAGCTGCAGGATATTCTCGGCGGCTTTTTCCTCGCCAACAATCAGGGTGGTAATGCGGTCGGCAACACTGCGAATCACCCAGACCAGTGGCGCCACCAGCTTGACCCACAGACTCATGGGGGTTGCTACTATACCGGTGCTGACACGCACCGGGTTTGAAACCGAGATAGTCTTCGGGGTTACTTCGCCAAACAGCAACAACAGGGGAACCATAACCAGGACACTGACCCAGACGGCGCGTTCCACACCATAAAGGACCACCAGTATGCCGGTCATGTTTGCAGCCGCAGCAATATTGACCAGTTCATTGCCGCACAGAATGGAAATGATCAGCCGCCGCGGCTGGTCCAGCAGCTCATGGAGGGTTTCGGTATGGGGATTACGTTCCCGGCGAAGTTTCTGCAGATCCAGGCGGGACAGGGAGAACAACGCGGTTTCCGAGCCGGAAAAAAATGCAGAGCCACACAGCAACAACACCTGGATACCCAGACGGACGATCATATCGGGTTCTGCCAGGCGCACGGCATCAAAGACAAAAAATGCCTTTATAGCTTCCCATTGCTGGAAAATTTCCTGCAGAATAGTTTCCATTAACTTACACTCTGGACAGCGTCAGCGCTTTCCTGTGTCTGCTGCCTGCACACCGCAAGAGCACCCCGCTGTCCGGGAAGGACAACCGACTGCACAGTTATCACCGCGCGCGCACCGGCGACACAGACGTCCCGATTCGTTAAACAATCGGGGCCAATACGTTACAGTAACAGCAGAAAATCTGCAGTTGTTTGATGCGGATCAATTAACCCGTCATTATATACTGATACGTTCAGCTATCAGACCATGGGAGACAACAGCAGAATGGATAAACCCGTAACCAGCAAGGGTCGACCGACATCGTTAAATCCACGCAAAACCGCCAGCCCGCAGACCCGCAAGAAAGCGGCTGCAAGCCGCGTCGGGGCAGCGAGAAAACCCGCAGCGGCCACGCGCACAAAAGCAGCGGCGGCGATCAATCTGGATGACCCGGAGCTCTACCTGAACCGGGAACTCACCTGGCTGGAATTCAATCGCCGGGTACTGCACATGGCTGCAGATGCTGCCACCCCTCTGCTGGAACGCGTCAAGTTCATCGCGATCACCAGCGCCAACCTTGATGAATTCTTCATGAAACGTGTTGGCGGGCTGAAACAACAAATCGCTGCTGGCATCCGCACGCCCTCGGTTGATGGCCGGACGCCACTGGAACAACTTCAGGAGAGTCAGGTGGTCGTGCGAGACATCCACCAGGAGCAGAACCGGATTTATCAGCAACTGCTTGAGTTGCTGGATGCCCGGGGAATACGGATCAGTCGCTATGCCGATCTGAAAGAGGAAGAGCAGCAACAGTTGCGGAACGTATTTATCACCAACATCTTCCCGCTGCTGACGCCGCTGGCCATGGATCCCGGTCATCCATTCCCCTTTATCTCCAATCTTGCCCTGAATCTGCTGGTTACACTGCGCTACAAGGGCGGCAGCAACTCACACTATGCACGTGTCAAGGTGCCTATGCTGAAGGAGATTGCCCCG